>NZ_LWFE01001089.1:0-10536 GCF_001635675.1 Oleiphilus sp. HI0061
TGGATCGGAATATGGCTAAATTAATAATAAGAATAATCACAGTCAGTACGCCGGTTATCATATAGAAGGTTGACTTACTTCGTGCTTTGGTTGCCTCTAACGAACTGTTCATCATGGCAGATAACGAAGTAAGCTGTTCCTCGCTTTGATGGATGGTAGCACGTAGCTGACCGAGCAAGCCTGTTTCGGGGCTTAATCCAAGTTCTTGTGTCTTAACCGTTAGCTTTCTAAAGTCATAAGCGTAAGCGTTCAGGTTTTTTCTGACCTGGTCTTTAATTTGCGAAGGTAGCGCTCTGCTATCCAAAGTAGACATTATTGCCGCCATATCAGTATTAAACTTATCGATGTATTTTGTGTCTAGTCGCAGCATAAAGTCTTTTTCTCGACGACGTAACATAAGTGTTTCCGCAAGCAGTTGGTAGTCTTTTAGCTCAGTAATAGCGGACTCAGCACTGTGTACTGATGCTCGAAGAGTACCGTAAAGCCCGGTTTTAGGTGTTAATCCTATTTCTTTTTGAGTTTTCGATATGGTTAAAAAAGTTTGATGATAGCTTTTTATTATGTCGCCTAATTTGGTGAGATTATCTTCAGTGTCAAACCCAAGTGAGTTGTTTAATACTTTTAGTTCGCTAATTTCTTTGTTTAGCTTTGCAACATTATCAGAGAATCGTGTGACGTATTTTTCATCTTTCCTGGTGAGGAAGTCCTTTTCATTCCGTCTCAAGGTAAGCATGTTAGAGTTAAGCTTTTCAATGGACACAAGCGAAGAAGCTGACTCTGATAGTGTCTTGCTAAAATTGAGCTCGACTAAGATGATTGTAAGCATACCAACTAATGTAATAGTGCAGATTGATAAGAGCTTAGATTTAATTGATATGTTATCTAACAGTTTGGACATATTTGACCCCCTATTGCCTATTCCAGAAGCTCGTTACCTATGAAGTTGAGCTGTATCACAGATAGTATAGTTGAGTTTTGACTTTTAGGAGCTTGAAAAATGGACTTTTGTATTTGTGTGTTTAGGCGCTCAAGAGATGGTTATCCCAGGCAATTTTGAGGCCTGGGTTGGATAAGTTTTGACTAAGTTCTTTTGTTGTATTGTTGTAGTGGTAAAGGTTGCCTAAGCCGTTGGAAATAACAAATTCATTGTTTCGATAGCTGGTTAAACCGCAGCCATCTTTACAACGAAGACTGCTTAAATAGATTAATTGATCAAAGTCCCAAAAGGTAATCAAATCTCCTTTGGGTGAGGAAACCGCGGCAGTTTTTCCTATGGGGTCAAAACAAACGCTGCCACAATAATGCTTCATGGCATAATTAACATCATCGGGTGCCCAAAGAGGTTTGAGGTCTTTCCCTCGTTGGTGGTGGGCAACCAAGGGAACGCTGTCAGTTTTATCTCCTTGATACTGTAGGCCGATCACCACTTCATCTCTTTGGTTGATATCGATGTGACGAATGCTCAGCTGGTGGTATTCCTCTTTTAACTTTACTTGCTCTAGTAAGTCACCACTCGTAAGCGAGACATAAGTTAGTGAAGGGGACATGGTATCGAGGTTCAGCTTTACACGACCTTTATCCGGGTGTGTGAGAATACCTCCATTGGCAATAACTAAAGTATCCGTGTCGCTGCAGAGCTTTATTTCATGTGGACCAATACCATGGCTTGAGAGCTGGGCGTGTACGCGATAATCGTTGAGCACATCTCTCACAAAAAGCCTTCCTTGACCCGAATCTATGTGATTTTCAGTGCTGACCAAATAACGTCCATCAGGTGTGTAAAGAGCATGCCCGTAGAAGTGGAAACCCTGTTCAGGCTGAATATGTTTTATCACTCTGCCTGATTTGATTGAAGATACGATTATGTATTGACCAGGACGCCGCCCAATGACTGCTATTTCTTCTTTATGAGGGTGCTTGATCACCTGGTGAGCTCTGGCGGGAAGCTTAAGCCGACTGACAGGTTCGCCATTTCCTTGTAAGCAAATTACCCAATGCTGACCGTGTCTATCCCTAGCTGCACTAATGAGCAATTCTGAGTCGTTTTCCTTGGCGAAGGCATTGAATGGGCTGAGTAAGCTGCTTGCGACTATAGATCCAAGGAGCTGTCTTCGGCTTAGCCTTGTGTTTTCTAATGTCGAGAGTTTGTCAGTCATTAATCACCATCTCGACTGTTAAAGCCAAGGTGAATATCCAAGGCCGATACTGATGTTTCGAGCTCCTTGTGTAAGGTGCCTATTTTCTTATAGATGTCTAATGTTGCCTGGTAGCCTTCAGCTGTTCTGACTGCATTTTCCAAAGGTGTATTGATCTGCTTAATTGCATCGACCAGGGCCGTGTATTGATGGCTAATTGAATGGTATCTTTCAGGGGGGAGTATGTTGGCTAGCCCTTCAAACATAAGCTGAAGGCTAAGAATATTCAACTCAATATTGCGCAATGAGCGTTGGCTTCTCCATGATTCCAGTCGCTTATATTTTTCTTTCCCAAACGCGCTGCCAAGCGGGCGTTTAAGCTTTAAGTCTCGTATGACTTCCAAGGGTTCGATCATTGTTTTTAATAAAGCTGTGGCGGCGTCGATGTCGTCTTCGAAGTAGCCGTCTAGTTGTTTAGCGTCGGCAAACTGGCCACGCATATGCTTAAGCCACTCGCTATGTAGTGATGTACTGATCGTCGAAACATTCTGAGAGATCGTCGTTAATACATCGCAGTGGAACTTATTTGCCTTGAGTTCATTGAGCGCCGATTGTTTGAAAAGAATTCTTTCAATCGCGGGTAAGCCTTTAACGCTAATGCTGACACGCTGGAATTTATCTTCATTCAGCAATGTTTTGTCGTCACTTGCTAGAAGAACACCTAGGTGTTTGCCGATATGATTCTTCTTGTCGGGCCAGAACTGTAAGCTATGGCTGCGCATTGAAAACTCTATGGGGCCAAACGTGATATTTTGAATAGATTGCCAGGCATCCATCGTCTTGTGGAAATCACCGATGCTATTATCTAGCGCCTCTTGAGAAGGGCTTTGGCAGAGGCCTTGGGTGCTCTGCTGCAAAGCCTGAGAGGCAGCGCTAAGCGATTGATAAAACGGGATAACAAAGCTATTAACTGTCGCATGGTTGAAGTTTTTCCAGTCAGCTTCACTTGGGGCGGCATGACATACAAATGAGAGGATACAAGCTAAGAAAATACTGGAAATCGTAGAGGTTCTGTTCATTAAAGTGATTCCAAAAAAGTAAGCAGTTGTGCGCGTTGCTCTTGGGGCATTGTTTGTACGGCTTGCTTGGCAGATTCGGCCTCGCCGCCATGCCACATAATTGCTTCAAGTATACTGCGTGCGCGGCCGTCATGCAGAAGAAAATGGCTGCCATTTACGTATTTGTCTGAACCGAGCCCCCAAAGTGGAGCGGTTCTCCATTCCTGTCCGTTTGCCTTAAACTCGGGTCGATTGTCCGCCAGCCCTAGCCCCATGTCATGCAGTAATAGATCGGTGTAAGGCCAGATGGTTTGCATGTTAAGAGAAGTTTGCTCAGTATGCCCGGATGTTTGATAGCTTGGAGTATGGCACGCGGCACAGCCAGCGGAGTGAAAGACGGCTTTTCCTTTATTGACCATTTCTGCATTGTCTATTTTTCGAATGGGTACCGCGATATTTCTTGTATACAGCAATAAAGCATCGGTCATCGCCTTTGGCGCTTCCATGTGGTTGATATCCGGGGCTTGGCGGGTGCGGTTTCCATGGGCTTGTTTTCGGCAGCTTGTTTGTGAAGGAGTGCAGTCGCCCCAATGTTGTGGAAATAACGGTGTACTAATGCCGAGATCCCCCTTGAACGCGCTAGCGTTTTGTTGACGAAGGTTGGGGGTGCCTGCTTTCCAGCCAAAACGGCCAAGTGCCGGTGCTTGTTTTTGCTGATCCCAAACCCAATTGGCTTTGCCTGAAATACCATCTTGGTTACTGTCGTCTGGGTCGGTTTTAGAAAGAATGTCCTGTTCATTTATCGCTTCGATAAGACCCAATCCGATCATGGGCGAGGAAATACGTGGCGAAATCATCAAATCTTCATCCATTGGGCCATACTGAGGCGCTATGATTTGGTAATCCGGCTTTCTTAGGCTAACCATTTCGCCTTCGCTTAGCTGAATTTTTTGTTCTGTATAGCTGACTCGTAGCTGTGCCTCAGCTTGTCCACCCGGGTAGGCAAAGGTCTGTAGCTGAGTGCCATAAGTAGGCTCTGGTATTAGCCCTATGAGGCCACTTTCCAGTGCTCGTTTTTGCTCGGCAGTTTTGGCTGGAGTGCTAAGCCGAAGAAATAGTGCAGGGGAGGTTTTACCTTCTTCTTTTAATATGCCTCGACCATTCTTCTCGTGGCAACGGGAGCAGGATCTTGCATTGTAGAGTGGGCCTAAGCCATCACTTGCGGTCGTACTTGAGGGGGCAAATACCCAAATTTTTTCAAAGATGGCCCGGCCGATTTTAAAGTCGAGCTTTGTCTCCATATCCAGAAGGGGGGAGGGATGATCAAAACTGTTTCGTTGTTTGCTTTGGCCAGCACTATGTTGACCTGATGGGTAGAGTTCTCTGGCACTATGGAGTTTGCTATTTGAAGCGAGGGTCGAGTCAGCATTTATGTAGAGTAAAAAGCTGACCGCTAAAAGAGGAAGTGCGAAGATGGTTTTATTCATAGCTACCAAAACGCCCGCTTGTTAGGCGGGCGTAAATAAACAGGTGCGTCACCTAGTTGTTAATTACTCTGCTACAGCAGAAGGGTTGTCCAGGCTGTCAGAACCTTCAAAATCAATATTGCTGAGGCCTAAGACCTGAATGACCTTTTCAGTTGTTTTGGCTTGAGCAACGAGTGCATCAACAAAGTTCTGAACGATTTGGTTGCCCGCAGTATTACCTTCACCGATCAATACATCAAAAGCTTGGCCTTTAGCCGCCGCGTCAACCATTGCTTGAGCCGTCGCTTGAGTAGCATTAAGCTTACCCAGCATTTCAGCATCCAGTGCTGGGTCTGCTTGCTTCACTAAGTCAGAAAGGCTTGCACCATCTACTGAGTTGTTGTTGATGCTCTCATACTGACCCATATAGACATTCTTGATGCCCAAGGCGTCATAGTAGTGGGAGTTATGAGTGTTATCCGAGAAGCAGTCATGTTCTTCTTCAGGATCGTGTAGCATCAAGCCAAGCTTAGTCCGCTCGCCAGCTAGCTCGCCATACGCAAGGCTACCCATGCCTGTCAGCATGGTTGCCAAGGCACCTGCTTCGCTTTTAGCGGTTAGCTCAGCAACTGATGCTCCGCCTTCTTTCCAGTTATTGGCCATGTCTTCTAGGTCTGAAATCAATAAGCTTGTTGCTGCTTGAAGGTACTGACGACGGCGCTCACAGTTGCCACCGGTACACTTATCAAGTGAGAAATCGCTTGCTGGGCGAGAGCCAGCACCAGGGTTGTTACCGTTTAAGTCTTGGCCCCACAGCAAAAATTCGATGACGTGATAACCCGTTGCAACGTTAGACTCAACTTCGTCAATTTCATGCAGAGTGTTTGCAAGTAGTTCTGGTGTAATTTGGCTAGCATCTACTTTCTTGCCGCCAATCATTGGTGCAGGGTTGGCAATGATGTTAGCAGCATAGAATGGGTTTTCATCAGACTCAGCACCATATGAAGCATCAACATAGTCGATCAAACCTTCATCAAGAGGCCATGCGTTGACTTTACCTTCCCAATCATCAACCGATGCGTTGCCAAAACGGTAGACTTCTGTCTGTTGGTAAGGCGCGCGTGCCGCAATCCAAGCGTCTTTAGTTTTTTGCAAATTGGCTTCGTTAGGATTAGCTAGAAATTCATTGACTTGAGCTTGCAGTGCTTGAGCGGCGCTTAGCGAGTCCTGATAGTTTTCTTTAGCGATATCAATATAAGTATCGATAACTGAAGCTTGGCTAGTTTCTTTTGTTTCCATCATTCCGCAGCCGGATAGGCCCATAGCGGCGACTGAGCCTGTGAGGACAAAGTTTCTAATGGATGATTTTAGAGAAAGCATGGATAACCCCTGAAAGTTAATTTTAAAAATGACCTAATGGACCAATATGGCGAAGATGATATTCTAAATGATAAGTATTATCAATAAGATTTATAGTCTAGTCAGTGATTAGGCTTTCATATCGTTTATCTGTCAGTAGTTTTAAAAATGCGACTAGCGCATCAATACGCTTGTCATCTAGCGCAGGGCCTGATTGAAGTTCCTCAAAAGAGATTGTTTCGTGGAATTCTGGCTTATCCCAGCTTTCGCCCGTTTCTGGGTTTATCTGACGCTTGGCGCTTTTGGAGTTATATTTGTTATAGAAGTCGATAACTGTTCGAAGCTCTTTAAAAACACCGTTGTGCATGTAAGGGCTGGTGACGGCGACATTTCGAAGCGTTGGTGTTTTGAATTTTCCTTTATGCTTTTCATCGTGGACTTGAGCGTTCGCGAGTAGACCTATATCGACATAGTCTTCGTCGAGCTTGTTTTGTTTTCGAACAGCAAGGTTTGTCGGTATACCAATGTTGTGATACTCATAATTGCTGAAGGTTTCATCCGGCGCGGTTGGGCTGCTTCGTAATTGGTGGCATTGGTTACAGTTGGTGAATTGCTGCGAGAAGAATAAGGTCATTCCAAGTTCTTCTTGCTTACTAAGTTCATATTCGCCTCTTAAATAGCGGTCATACTTTGAGTCGAAGGGAGAGAAAAAATCGGTTTTTTCAAAGGCTGCGATGCTTTCGGCCATGGCGTCATAGAGCTTCCCCGGTTTACTTAATATGTCTTTTCCAAATAGGCTAGAGAAGGCTTGTTTATAGACCTCCGATTCAAGTAGACGTGCTTGCATACTTTCTTTGTTAGGTATACCCATTTCGATACCTGCGAGTGGAGGACCTTTCGCTTGGTCAGCCAGTGTTGCTGCTCGGCCATCCCAGAACTGTCCTCCAACATGCTTTCCTTTCTTATTAACATGAAAGATAGGAATCTGGTTCGCATAGCTGCTGGTTGGTGCGCTACGGTCACCAAAAGATTGTTGATCGTCACCTAACGAAACCATTCCTTCAAGGTGAGTATGCCTTGTGTCATGTGTGCGCTTATCGACAAACCCTGTCGCAGGGTTATGGCAGCTAGAGCAAGATTGAGTCCGGTTTAATGAAAGGTTTGGGTCGAAGTAGAGTAGTTCACCTAGGGCTTCTTTAGAGTTTATTTGTGCAAGGGCAATGTGGCTGGAACAGATTGCTATCAACATGAATAGACTTAACGCTAGCTTGGAATGGCCTTTCCGGTATGTGAAAAAGACTGGCAGGGGGCGGGCTGTGTTCATAGTTAGAGATTCCGGTCTAAGCTGGTAATGTGGGTATTAGATATATAAATGATAATTAATACAAGGTGAGAATAATTCCTGTTACCATTTGTTGATCCAAGTCAATTCTGTAAGTTTGTGTGAGTGTAAGTGGTGAGATGTAAGTTCAGTATTAGCTAATGTAGCCTTGTGCGCTAAGGCACAAGCTTTATAACGACTGACACGCGGTGCGTAGGCGGTAGATAGGGTAAGCTTAAAACATATCAAATTTAGGAGTTTCTTGTGTCTTCCATACCTTCAAAATTACTTATGCTGAAAACCCTTAGTGAAGTGCCGCGTAGTGAGTATTCTGATGTTCGAGTACCTAAGAATTTAAATAATACGAAGGAAAGGTTGGGCTTTTTAAAGATGCTTAGGCAAAAGCCGAGTGCGCAACAAAAGGTTAGTAGCGCCAAACCCAGGTTGTTAACCTTTAATGCGGCGGTTTGGTTGAGTTTGGCGCAAGCAGCGAAAAAACCGGTATCTCTTTGGTTAAGCTACAAAGATGCACAGGGAGAGAATACGATCTTGGTTGACGAGCAGTGTATGGGAGAATCTAAGTCTGCAATGTTATCTGGTAATGTGAGCTTTAAGGTGAGTGGAAATCTAGAATACCTGAGGGCTTGCTGTGGAGGGGTAGATGAAAAGCAGAGTCTGGTTGTCGAAGAGCTGCATGTAAGACGCTTAAAGCAAGAGATAACTTATCCTGGCCAGCTGGCGCAAACAGCTTAGCGTTTTACAACAAAAAAACGCAACTAACAATTGGGGTCATTAGCTGCGTTAAAGGGTAAAAGGAAAAGAAACTTAGCTTAGTATTAAGCCATAGCTTCTTGTGCAGTAGGCTTGGAATATTTAAGTACCCGTCCTACAACAGTTTTATACTGGCTTGAAAAGCTTCCCGTATTGTAAGGGATCTGATATTTCTCACAGATCTTCTGAACTTCAACAGCCATTGCTGGGTAATGACGTGCTGGCACATCTGGATATAAATGGTGTTCGATTTGGCAGCTCAAGTGACCTGTCATAATATGGAATAACTTGTTGCCCTCTAGATTTGAAGAACCCAGTATCTGACGGAAATACCATTCACCTTGTGACTCTCCCTGAATTTCTTCTTCAGTAAAGGTATGAGCGTCTTCGGTAAAGTGACCGCAAAAGATAATGGTAGAGGTCCAAAGGTTTCTAAGGATATTGGCAATTAAGTTACCGAGTAATACTTGCCCGGCCACAGGCCAGCATAGTAAAGGAAAGAATATGTAATCCTTGAAGGTTTGACGGCCGATTTTGCTAAAGAAATCTTTCTTTAATTGCTTGCGGCTAATTGGCAGGGAACTTGTCTCGCGGCGCTTGCCCATAAAGATTCTTTCTGCAGCGACTTCGTGGTAAGCAATCCCTGCTTCAAAGAAGGTGCTAAGCCCTAGGTAGCTGAATATCTGCCAGCGGTTTTTTGGCCGCCAAGGCAGGTCATCGCTAAGACGGAATATGCCATAGCCAAAGTCACGGTCTTTGCCGATAACATTTGTATAAGTGTGATGCTCGTGGTTGTGATAGCGCTTCCAAGAGCCCGAGTCTCCCGCAATATCCCACTCGAATTTTCTGGAGTTAATGTTAGGGTCATTCATCCAGTCATATTGCCCGTGCAGTACATTGTGGCCAATTTCCATATTGTCCAGAATCTTTGCTAAGGCCAACAGTAAAACTGCCAACACCCATAATAGGGGGCTTACAAAGCCCATTACCATTAGGATTCGGCCAGCAATTTCACTGCCGCGTTGAATTGCGATTAAACGTCGAATGTATTTTGCATCACTTGCGCCCACTTTCTTAAGGGTGTCTGCGCGAACTTTGTCCAGCTCTTCTGCAAAGCCGTCTAAGATTTCTCGGGATGGCTTCTGAGTATTGTTCGGATTCATAATGTCTTCCTGATTAATCTCTTAAAGTTCAAGTTCTACTTTGCCAACCGGCACCGAAACACAAAGCTGTATTTCTTCTTCTCCGGTATCCGAATATTGTTGGGTTCGCGTATTGAAGACTCGCCCGGTCTTCTTTTTACAAATACACTGGTGACACACGCCCATTCGACAACCCGCAACGGGTTTTAAACCTTGGTTCTCTGAGATTTCCAGCAGGGTAGCTTTGTCAGACTCGATAAACTGCTGAGGGTCAAAGGTGACTTGCTTTCGAGAGTCCAGGTAATCGACTTGAATCAGTTCATCGGCATCGTCTGCATTCATTCCCTCAAGAGATAAAGGCTGTTGGCCGAAGTATTCAAAGTGGATATCTGCTTCAGGAACCGTATTGGACGTTAGAAGCGATTGGGTAATTTCAATCATTTTCCCAGGCCCACATACGTAAAATTCTTTTTCGCTGATGTCTTCTACAAACATTTCCAGCTGCTGCTGATCTATTCTACCTTGGTGGTCACTATAGATAGTTGTTACCTGCAAACCCTTCGCTTCAAGGTGAGAAAGTTGCTCGGAAAAGAATAGGGATTGGCTATTATTTACATAAAAGAGCAACTGAGCCTGCTTATACCAAGCGTTGCTCTGGTATTCGTTCAGCATTGAAAATATGGGGGTTAGTCCGCTTCCGCCTGCAATAAATACTTTGTCTTTTACTGAGTTGCTTAGTTGGAAATCACCTTGGGCTTCGGATAAGTAAACAGTGTCACCACTTTTCAAAGCTTGGTTGAGCCATGGCGTTACAGCACCTTCTTCATTTGCGCGTATGGTTAAGGTGATTTCACCTGTGCGAAGAAAGTGTTTAGGCGAGCAGGAAAGGCTAAAGGTACGTGTTAGCATTGCGCCATCTTTTTCAACGCTTAGCTGTACATATTGTCCGGCATTAAAACCAGTCCATTTTTTTTCTGGCCTTAAAGTCAGCGTGTAGATGTCATCTGTTTCATTTCTTATGAAGAGTACTTGAGCACTAGTTCTTCCGTGACGCCAATTTGGGCGAAAAACCTGAATAATGGGCTCTAAAAAGACACCAAAGCTACCGGTATTGGTAAGTTGGCGGCTTAAGAAGCCAATAGCTTTCTGAGCGATTGTTTGCGATTCTGCTATAGGGCTTTCGCTGTTCATCCCTTTAGACATAGTGACCTCCTACTAAGTTCGAGGTACAGTTGTACGCTTTTTGTTCTATTATGTCTAGAATTGTCAGTCGCATAAGTATGA
>NZ_LWFE01001090.1:0-8550 GCF_001635675.1 Oleiphilus sp. HI0061
AAGAGGTGCTGATTTTATGTATGGAGCAGAATTCTGCAACCGTTAACCCGCTCTCTTTTTGATAATCGAAGATACTTGGCCAGTCGTGTTTGGCTTTCTTGGTGTTCTTTTTAGTCATGTGCTAGTTCCTTGTGAATTTTGGAACTAGCGTAATTAATTGTTGGGTTTGGTATTATGTGTGCTTGGCTAGACGCTTACAAAACAAGGCCTGCGGGCCTTAGCTTATTTATTCCAGACACAAAAAAACCAGCACTAGGCTGGTTTTTTTTACGACGGTGAGTAGTAAAACTACTCGTCGTCATCCTCGAAGGCTTCAACCACTGGGCGGTCAACTAGCTCAACGAACGCCATTGGCGCTGCATCACCAGAACGGAAACCACATTTTAGAATGCGGATATAACCACCTGGGCGATCTTGGTAACGAGGACCAAGCTCATTAAACAATTTCGCTACAACAGCATTGTCACGAGTACGAGCAAAAGCCAAACGGCGATTTGCAACTGTATCGTTCTTCGCTAACGTAATCAAAGGCTCAGCTACACGACGTAGCTCTTTAGCTTTTGGCAAAGTTGTTTTGATTAACTCATGCTCAACAAGAGAAGCTGCCATATTTTTGAACATGGCTTTTCTGTGCGAGCTATTTCTATTAAGTTTACGACCACTTTTACGATGACGCATTTTATAATTCCTTACCTATTCAAACCGAGGATGACTTAGCCACCCAGTACTCGGTCATCACCTTTCAAACTAGCTGGAGGCCAGTTTTCAAGACGCATACCTAATGAAAGACCACGAGATGCTAGTACATCCTTAATTTCAGTAAGAGACTTCTTACCCAAATTAGGCGTTTTTAGCAGTTCAACCTCAGTACGTTGAATTAGGTCACCAATGTAGTAAATATTCTCTGCTTTCAAACAATTCGCAGAACGAACGGTTAGCTCTAGATCATCTACTGGACGAAGCAGGATTGGATCGACTTCTTCCTCTTCCTCTTCTTGAACTACTTCTTTTTCGTTATCGAAATCAACGAATACAGCAAGTTGTTGCTGAAGAATTGTAGCTGCACGGCGGATTGAATCCTCAGGATCAATCGTACCGTTAGTTTCAAGATCAATTACAAGCTTATCCAGGTCAGTACGCTGCTCAACTCGCGCATTCTCAACAGAGTATGCAACTCGCGAAACCGGACTATATGACGCATCCAACTGCAAACGACCGATTGCGCGTGTTTCATCATCATTATTACCACGCTGGTCAGCTGGCTCATAGCCACGACCGCGACCAACACGTAGCGTCATAGTGATATCACCATTGTCGCTAAGGTTGCAAATAACATGATCCGGATTCATGATTTCAACGTCATGATCCAACTGAATGTCACTAGCCAAGACTGGGCCTGGCCCCTTCTTAGTAAGCGTCAAACTAGCTTCATCGCGTGAGTGCATGTTTATAGCCAAACCTTTAAGGTTCAAAAGGATCTCAATAACATCCTCTTGAACACCTTCGATTGCGCTGTACTCGTGCAATACACCTTCGATTTCTGCTTCTACAACTGCACAACCCGGCATTGATGACAAAAGAATTCTTCTTAATGCGCTGCCAAGCGTATGGCCGAAGCCTCGCTCTAATGGCTCTAGAATAACTTTTGCATGTGTTGCGCTTAAACCTTGAACTTCAATGTTTCGTGGATTCAAGAATTCATTAACTGAACGCTGCATATATGCCCCTATACCTTATGTTGTATCCGATGAGATTACTTAGAGTAAAGCTCAACAATTAGATTCTCGTTGATGTCCGAAGGTAGCTCTGAACGCTCAGGAACAGCTTTAAAAGTTCCTGTGAGTTTATTGGTATCTACGTCGATCCACTCAACTGCCCCGCGATTAGCTGCTAACTCAACAGCGTTTTTAACACGCAATTGGTTCTTAGCTTTTTCGCGAACAGCAACAACATCACCAGCTTTAACTTGGTAAGATGCGATATTCACTACCTGATCGTTAACAACGATTGCCTTGTGGGATACAAGCTGACGTGATTCTGCGCGAGTAGAACCGTAGCCCATACGATATACAACATTATCAAGGCGTTGTTCCAGCAACTGAAGCAAGTTTTCACCTGTAGCGCC
The DNA here is from genome assembly GCF_001635675.1 of Oleiphilus sp. HI0061. Lineage (NCBI taxonomy): Bacteria > Pseudomonadati > Pseudomonadota > Gammaproteobacteria > Oceanospirillales > Oleiphilaceae > Oleiphilus > Oleiphilus sp. HI0061. Next base: position 2,126 of record NZ_LWFE01001090.1, read on the forward strand.
TTTACGGCGTGCAGCTTCTTTATAGTAGCCACGGAACTGTTTTTCAAGAACACCGTATAGACGGCGAACTTTCTGCTTCTCACGTAGCTGGGTACCGTATTCAGACAAACGTCCGCGACGAGCACCGTGCATACCTGGAGCAGTTTCTAAGTTACACTTTGAATCTAGCGCTTTAGCGCCACTTTTCAAAAATAAGTCAGTACCTTCACGGCGTGACAGTTTACATTTTGGTCCAATATAACGAGCCATTTGCTAATCCTCTAAACGCGACGTTTCTTAGGTGGGCGACAACCATTGTGTGGAATAGGTGTCACATCCGTGATATTTGTGATTTTATAACCACAAGCGTTTAAAGCGCGAACAGCGGACTCGCGTCCTGGTCCAGGACCCTTAACTTGAACTTCTAAGTTCTTAAGGCCGTATTCAGCAGCCGCATTACCGGCTCTTTCAGCTGCTACCTGCGCAGCAAAAGGTGTACTTTTTCGCGAACCACGGAAACCTGATCCACCAGCAGTTGCCCAAGATAGAGCGTTGCCTTGGCGGTCAGTAATGGTAACGATAGTATTGTTGAATGATGCATGGATATGAGCCATACCATCAACAACAGTCTTTTTCACCTTTTTACGGGTACGTGTACCTGGCTTTGCCATTACGAATTCCTATTATTTACGAATTGGTTTACGAGGGCCCTTACGGGTACGTGCGTTCGTTTTGCTTCGCTGACCGCGCACAGGCAAGCTGTGACGATGACGAAGACCACGATAACAACCCAGGTCCTTCAACCGTTTAATATTCATTTGAAGTTCACGACGCAAATCGCCTTCTACGGTCAAGTTATTGACCTCAGAACGCAATATTTCTAACTGCTCTTCAGATAGCGTGCTAACTTTAGCAGTACGGGCTATACCCGTTGCATCGCATATTTTTTGTGCAGTAGTTCTGCCTACACCAAAGATGTAAGTCAGAGAAATTACTGCGTGTTTATTGTCGGGTATATTGACACCGGCTATACGTGCCATCCATCTTACTCCGCTTAATTGGTAGCTAAATTGAGCAAATGCTCTACGCTACTGTTTAGTTACCGTCTGATAAAAAGGGCGCAAATCATACAGCCTGATTAAATATAAATCAAGCTATATGCAGCACACTTTTCATACAACACCAATTAACCTTGGCGTTGCTTATGACGAGGCTCTTGACAAATAACTCTTACAGAGCCATTTCTTCTAATAATTTTACAGTTACGGCAGATTTTCTTTACCGAAGCACGAACTTTCATATGCTACTCCAAAAACTAAATTTTCAACTCTTCGCGATTAACGCTGCATCCCACCATTACCGTAACCTTTAAGGTTCGATTTTTTCATCAGCGACTCATATTGATGGGACATTAAATGAGACTGAACTTGCGCCATGAAATCCATGACTACGACCACAACGATCAACAGGGATGTACCACCGAAATAGAATGGAACATTTGCCCAAACAACCAAAAACTGCGGCAACAAAGAAACTGCGGCAATATAGGCTGCACCGAAGATTGTCAAACGTGTCAGTACGCTATCGATATAGTTTGCGGTCTGCGCCCCTGGACGAATACCCGGAACGAAAGCACCAGACTTCTTAAGGTTATCTGCAACTTCTTTTGGGTTATACATTAACGCTGTATAAAAGAAGCAGAAGAAGACGACTGCAATGGCAAACAAAATAACATACAGAGGCTGACTCGGCCCAAGCGCTTGAGAAACATTAGCTAACCACTCCATGCCCTCGCTCTGTCCGAACCACTGCCCCATTGAAGCAGGAAACAACAATATACTCGAAGCAAATATAGGCGGGATTACGCCAGCCATATTAACTTTAAGCGGCAAATGGCTTGACTGCTGAGAGTAACCACCACGTGCCTGTTGTCTTTTTGCATAATTAACAGTGATGCGTCTTTGACCTCGTTCGATAAACACGACGAAGGCAACGATAGCAACTGCGAATACACCAATACCTAACAATGCAAGGATATTTAATTCTCCCTGCCTTGCAGCTTCAAACGACTGACCGAACGCACCTGGTAAACCCGCGACAATCCCTGCAAATATCAACAAGGAAATACCGTTACCAATACCACGCTCTGTAATCTGCTCTCCCAACCACATAAGGAAGACAGCACCACAAACAAATGTAGAGATCGCAAGGAAGTAGAAACTAAAGCTATCAGTGAAGGTCACACCTTGAGAGGCAAGACCTACCGACATACCTGAAGCCTGTATCAACGCTAAAGCAACTGTGCCATAACGCGTATACTGACTAATCTTTCTACGACCCGCTTCGCCTTCTTTCTTAAGCTGTTCAAGAGTAGGGCTTACAGCAGTTAACAACTGCATAATGATCGATGCAGAAATATAGGGCATGATTCCCAAGGCGAAGATACTCATTCGCTCCAATGCACCACCAGAGAACATGTTAAACAAGCTCAAAATAGTACCTTGGTTTTGCTCGAATAGCGCGGCTAGTCTCTCTGGGTTGATGCCTGGCACTGGAATGTGCGCACCAACTCGATAAACTAGGATTGCAGCGAACACAAACCATAATCTTGATTTGAGTTCTGCAAAACCTTTACCTACGCCCGAAGGCAATGCGTTTGACTTCGCCATGGGTATTAATCCTCTACCTTTCCGCCAGCAGCAGTAATTGCTTCACGAGCACCTTTAGTCACTTTCAAACCTTGAATAGTAACTGCTTTAGATAACTCGCCCGACAAAATAACTTTAGCCTGCTTAGCATCACGACGAACCAAGTTTGCGTTTTTCAACGCATCCAAGTCGATAACATCAGCTTCGACAGCTGCTAATTCGTTCAAACGAATTTCAGCAGAGTACTTAGCTTGACGTGAACTGAAACCGAACTTTGGAAGTCGGCGTGCTAGAGGTTGCTGACCACCCTCGAAACCTGGCGCTACAGAACCGCCAGAACGAGACTTCAAACCCTTGTGGCCACGACCACAAGTTTTACCAAAACCACTACCAATACCGCGACCTACACGTCGAGCTGTAGGCTTTGATCCAGGAGCTGGACTTATTGAATTAAGACGCATTTTATTCTCCTTCAATCCTAACCATGTAGTTAACTTTGTTAGCCATACCGCGAACTGAAGGTGTATCTTCCAGCTCTACAGTCTGACCAATCTTACGTAGACCAAGACCGGTAACACACGCTCTATGAGCAGGTAAGCGACCAATCGGGCTACGGTACAATGTAACCTGTATTGTTTTCTTAGCCATGACCTTATCCTGTAATTTCGTCTACAGACTTGCCGCGCTTAGCAGCAACGTCTTCTGGTGACTTCATTGCACTCAAACCTTTAACTGTTGCGCGAACAACGTTAACTGGGTTTGTAGAGCCGTAGCACTTAGCAAGTACGTTTTGAATCCCTGCGACTTCTAGCACTGCACGCATTGCGCCGCCAGCGATGATACCAGTACCATCTGAAGCAGGCTGCATATAGACCTTAGAGCCACTATGCTTTGCAGTTACAGGATATTGCAAGGTTGTACCGCTAAGAGGTACGTCAACCATATTCTTGCGAGCTGCATCCATTGCTTTTTGAATAGCGATTGGAACTTCACGCGCTTTACCACGACCGAAACCTACACGACCTGCACCATCACCAACAACAGTTAGTGCTGTGAAACCGAAGATTCGACCACCTTTAACAACTTTTGCCACACGGTTAACTTGTACAAGTTTTTCCTGTAGCTCTGGACCGTTTTTGTCTTCTACGCTCATCGTAATGCCCCTTAGAACTCTAATCCGGCTTCACGCGCAGCGTCAGCCAATGCCTTTACACGACCGTGATATTTAAAACCAGCACGATCAAATGCTACTCTTGAAACACCAGCTGTCTTTGCTCGCTCAGCGATCAAAGCACCAACTTTAGTAGCCGCGTCAATGTTACCTGTACCTTCGCCGCGAAGATCTTTATCCAGAGTAGAAGCAGAGGCTAAAACCTTGTTTCCTTCACCTGAAATAATCTGTGCGTAGATATGCTTAGGTGTACGATGAACTGTAAGTCGGGTCTCACCCAAAGCTTTTAACTTAAAGCGAGTTTTTTTCGCTCTACGTAGTCTTGATTCTTTCTTAATGCTCATAGCTTCACCTATTTCTTCTTAGCTTCTTTGCGTCTGACATGTTCGTCAGCAAAGCGTACACCCTTACCTTTGTAAGGCTCTGGCGGACGGAAAGCACGAATTTCAGCAGCAACCTGACCTAGCAACTGTTTGTCAGCGCCTGACAAAACAATCTCGGTCTGTGATGGAGCTTCAGCTTTAATACCTTCAGGAAGCTCGTATTCGACTGGGTGAGAAAAACCCAATGACAGATTCAGTTTCTTGCCCTGCATCTGTACACGATAACCAACACCGATTAGCTGTAGCTTTTTCTGGAAGCCAGTACTTACACCAGTAACCATGTTGTTTACCAACGCGCGAGTCGTACCAGACATCGCTCGTGAGAACTTGCTGCCATTTTTAGCAGCAAATTTAATTTCTGAACCTTCCTGCGTTACAGTAACAACAGAATTAAGATCCAAAGATAAAGTGCCTTTACCGCCCTTTACTTCAATTTCTTGCTCAGTTAGCTTAACTTCTACACCGGAAGGAAGCTGAACTGGACTATTAGCAACCCTAGACATGCCCTTCTCCTAGAAAACTGTGCAGATTACTTCGCCACCAATGCCGGCATTACGCGCAGCTCGGTCGGTCATCACACCTTGCGAAGTTGAAATAATGGCAACACCCAAACCACCGCGAATGCTTGGCAGCTCGTCTTTACCTTTAAACTGGCGTAGACCTGGACGGCTAGCTCTCTTAATTTCTTCGATGACTGGCTTGCCTTCGAAATACTTAAGATCAACAGTTACCTGTGCTTTTACCTGACCATCAGTGTTAAAGCCTTCGATGAAACCTTCTGACTTTAATACTTCTAGTACTGACACCTTCATTTTAGAAGAAGGCATTGTGACAGATTGCTTCTCAGCCATCTGTGCATTACGAATACGTGTGAACATATCCGCAAGCGTATCTTGCATACTCATCGTATGAACTCCTAGTCTTTTTAGTTGTGCAGTATCAAAAACAAGCCGGAAGGAAACCCCACCAGCTTGTTATGGTACTTACCAACGTTTCTTTACTGGTATTACCAGCTTGCTTTTTTCAGGCCGGGCACATTACCACTCATTCCCTGTTCACGCAATTTAATTCGTGAAAGTTTGAACTTGCGGTATACGCCGTGTGGTCGACCTGTCACTTGACAGCGATTTCTAAGTCTGCTTGGACTAGCGTTGCGCGGTAGCTTTTGCAATTGTTTCTGAGCTTCCCAACGATCTTCATCAGAAGTATTTTGGTTAGAGATAATTGCTTTTAGCTCCGCACGCTTCTCAGCATACTTGGCTACTGTTTTTTCGCGCTTTAGTTCGCGCTGCTTCATTGAGATCTTAGCCATTGCTTCTTACCCTTATTTTTTGAACGGGAAGTTGAAAGCGCGAAGCAAAGCTCGACCCTCATCATCCGTTGCAGCAGATGTAGTAATAGTAATGTCTAGACCACGAATCTTATCGACTTTGTCGTAATCAATCTCTGGGAATATGATTTGCTCTTTAACACCCATTGAATAATTACCACGTCCGTCAAATGACTTCGAGTTTAGACCTCGGAAGTCGCGGATACGCGGAATAGCGATACCAACTAAACGCTCGAAAAATTCCCACATACGCTCGCCACGTAAAGTAACTTTACAGCCGATCGGATAACCTTCACGAACTTTAAAGCCAGCTACTGACTTACGAGCTTTTGTAGTCACTGGCTTTTGGCCAGCTAATTTCTCAAGATCAGCGATTGCGTTCTCTAGCATTTTTTTGTCTGCTAGCGCTTCGCCAACACCCATATTAAGGGTAATTTTCTCAATTTTCGGTACTTGCATTATGCTCTTGTAATCGAACTCTTTTTGCAGTGCAGGTACCACTTCGCTTTTATAAACTTCTTTCATATTTGCCATGGTTTATTACCTGCCTACTTATCTACGAGCTCGTCGTTAGATTTGAATACACGTACCTTCTTGCCATCTTCAAGGACTTTGAAGCCTACACGGTCTGCTTTGTTGGTTGTTGGATTAAAAATCGCAACATTAGAAGCCTGAATTGGCGCTTCTTTCTCAACAATGCCACCTGGCGTACCCAGCATTGGGTTAGGCTTAGTGTGGCGCTTAATCATGTTGATTCCAGAAACGACCAAACGGCCATCCTTCATCACACGATTAACTTTACCACGCTTACCGTTGTCCTTGCCTGCTATGACAATCACTTCATCGTCACGTTTGATCTTTTTCATAACCGGCCTCTCGTCCTTAAAGCACTTCAGGTGCTAAAGAAATAATTT
>NZ_LWFE01001091.1:0-4059 GCF_001635675.1 Oleiphilus sp. HI0061
TCGTTTAAAAGTTCTGCCAACTTTATTAGATAAACTTACTGACCTGTTCGCTAAAGGGGACGACAGGATTCCCGAGTCTGTGCTGGCAATGAATCATAGAATTGATGAGCCGCTACGCAGTAAAATTAATGCCGCAATGCAGGAAAATGGAGCAGGTGTTTTACTAAGAGACTTGCAAGCATGCAATGGCTTTGATCTGATGAACGAGCTAGCGAGTATCGACTTGCCTAGCTTAATCATAGTGGGTGATCAGGATATTATGACCCCGCCCAAATACGCTGACTACCTCAAGAAGGCTTTAGCTAATGCAAGTCTGGCTCTTATACCGGGTGGCAGTCATATGGTATTTGCCGAGCAAGCAGATGAGGTGAATGCCAGAATAGATAGCTTCATCAATACACTCTAATCATACCCGTAAACAGAGGGTTTCACCCCTCGCTAGAATCTGCCACCGTGCTAAACCGCTAGCGAGGCTCGGAGGCCTCTGCCCACGAATAATAGAAATTGCTACCTCATAGAATATTACCATTTTGCGGTTTGCTTCCTTTTGCAGGGTGTAGCTGATGTTATAGAATTCTCCGCTCAGAAGAGAATAATAGGTAGTCACGAAATGGAAGCTTATCTGCAGGCTTGCCCCTATATCGATTGGCGGCACGAAGCCGTGCAACGTCAGGCAAGTTTGTTAGCGCAAGGAAGGCAAGATTGCTACGTAATCGCCCAAAGGTGTTTTGGGTTTGTGCGTGATGAAATAAAACACAGTTGGGATTACCGGTTGAATCCGGTGACGGTTTCAGCTTCTCAGGTGCTTGAACACGGAACAGGTTTTTGTTACGCAAAAAGCCACTTATTGGCTGCTTTACTTAGAGCGAATCAAATTCCGACTGCGATATGCTATCAACGTGTACGTCTCGATGACACCCCTAGCTTTTGTTTGCATGCACTAAACGCTGTGCATCTGCCTGACTATGGTTGGTACCGTATCGATGCACGTGGGAATACCCCTGAAATCGACGCTCAATTCACGCCTCCAGTTGAAAAACTGGCAATTGAGCGATATGGTTTGGGAGAGTTTTTTCTCGAAGGGCTCTATGAAGCGCCCTTATCATCTGTGACCAAGCTACTTGAGAGCTGTGAAACGATAGAGCAAGTAGCTCAGCGTTTAAGTGAAACTGATACTTTGGGCCATCAAAGCAATGAATAAAATGCCATTCTCTCTTCAGGTGACTATATTTCTTGTCACATTCTCGCTATTAGCTATTTATATGGTTGGCGGCTTAGAAACCGAAGATGGTAAAACTCTCTTGGTGATCGTACTTATTGGTGGCTTGATCTCCACACTCCGAGCAGCCTACCTAAGAAATAAGCAAATTAAGAAAGCGATAGCGCGTCAAAAAGAGCTGTCTTGAGCTTAACTCATCAGCTTTGCTTTTTTCGTCGCACTAACTGGCTCAATAAGGCTCTAAGCTTCGCGGGTTTAAGCGGTTTGCTTAAAAAGTTGAAGCCTTGCCCTTTCGCTATACTCGCCAACTCTGGTTCGGAGGCGGCTGAAATGATGCAGACGGGAACGTCTTGCCCCCATATCTCTAATAGCTCATTCGCTAATTTGATACCGTTTGAATACTTGTCTTCGCCTTCATCATGCGTCAGCTGGTAGTCCATGAGTAGCACGTCAGGTACAAAGTGTTTGGTACTATCATCGAGAATACTTTCGGCACTGTTGTAAGACAGCATCTTGCAGTTCCATTTGTTGAGCAGTGCTTCGGTAGCTTTAAGGTTTTCCTGTTGGTCATCAACATAAATGACATTTAAACCTTCGATATCGCTTTCATTAGCGATCTCTTGCGGAGCCTCGATGATTTTGGGTAAGTGGCTTTGAGGTAAGGATATAGAGAAACAGCTGCCCTTCCTTAGTTTTGAATCGAGAGAAATGGGGTGTTGAAGTAGTTCTGCTAAACGCTCTGCAACAGCCAGCCCTAGGCCTAAACCGGCAATACTCTTTTGAGTCGGGGCTCGATAGAAGTCTGAAAAAATACGCGCCTGGTCGGTTTCCGCGATGCCTGAGCCAGTATCATAGACGCATACTCTCACGCGTTCACCTTCGCGACGGCAGCCGACCAAGATCTTACCGCTTTCGGTATATTTAACAGCATTAGAAAAGAAGTTTTGCAGGATTCGTCGCAGATATTTTTTATCGGACTCTACCACCAGTGAACTGGGTACGAAATGTAGTTCAACCTCGTCCTTAACCAATACTTTAAATTCATTTACCAGGGGTTGAAGGATATCGTCTAATTTGAATCGGCTGAGTTGTGGCGACAGGGAGCCGGTATCCAGTCGTGCTATTTCGAGTAGTGAGGAAATGATACTTTCGGCGCTTAGAATCGCATCCCGAATTTGCACGATAGTGCTCATGTCTCGACGGTCTTCTTTTACATCTAGCAAGGTATTGGCATAGAGCTGAGCGGCGTTGATTGGTTGTAAAATATCATGGCTGGCTAGGGCCAGAAAGCGCGATTTAGTGGTATTCGCTTCTTCTGCCACGGCTTTGGCCTTTAGCAATTGCTCTTCAACTTCTTTTCTCAGTTCAATCTCTTTACGTAAATCCTGATTGATAGATTCAATCTGAGCGGTACGGCTTTGCACGCGTTGCTCCAAGTAAAGATTGTTTTGTTCGAGTTCATCCTGAGCGGCCATAAAGTCGGTGATATCGTCATAAGTGGTGACATAGCCTCCATCGGGAAGAGGGTTGCCCTTTATCTCGATAACGTGGCCGTTATGATGCTTGCGTACAACACGATAAGGCTTTCCTTGCATCAAATGTTTAAGACGTCGTTGAACATGCTCGTCAATGGCCCCAGGCCCCAATAGTCCGCGCTCAGCATTGAAGCGAACCAAGTCAGAAACTGCAATTCCGATTTGCAGCATGCCTTGGGGATAGTTAAACATTTCTTCATAGCGACGATTCCAGGCAACCATATTGAGGTCTCCGTTGACGACGCTAATGCCCGAAGAAATATTATCGAAGGACGCGAATAAAATATCCTGATTGAAACGCAGTGCTCGGGTCGTTTCTTCAAAGATATTAACGACTTCTTCTACCGCCAGCTTCTGACCACTCCTTAGGCTTTCTATCATGGCCTGAGAGGAGGCAACGCCAACAATGCCAGATAAGGATTGTTGGGCTTTTTTGATCAGTCGAGCGTCGGCTGTATTACCGCTGGTATGGTCGTATTCACCAAAGAGTTTGTTAGTGATGCTGCTGCCAACAAACTGTTCCAAAAGTGAGCGCAGGTCGAAGGTGCTAATATCGTCATAATTTTGGTATTCCGAGGCACGTTTTTGGGACTGGTTAGTAAAAGCCAGGGCTTGAATTCGGTCTGATAAAGTTGTTCTGTTTTGACGTGAAACGACGATAGTGGTGAGGATATTGGCGAGTAAGCTTAGAACCACACCTCGACTGAATTCATCGCTAAAGCTTAAACCAAAGAGAAACTCCGGGCGCAACCATTTTACACCCAGAGGGCCTTGCGAAAGTAAATCTGTTGATACCATGCCGGTATCAACCAGTAGCGGCAGCATTAAGGTGTAGGCCCAAGTGATCAGTCCTGCTGCCAGCCCGGCATAGATTCCCGTGGCATTACTTCGCGTCCAATATAGCCCAAAAATAATAGCCGGTGCCAGTTGAACAGCTAATGCAAAAGCTGTCAGGCCGATACTGGTCAAGGCTGCATTTTCAGCAAAAACGACCTGATAGAGATAAGCAAAAATAACGACCAGAACCACAGTCAATCGGCGCGCAAAAATAAGCGATTGTGTGTAGTCTTTAAAACGATTCGCCCCTTTTTGACGACGCATAATGATTGGTAGAATAACGTCGTTGCTTAGCATTTGGCTTAAGGTGACGGTTGCCACGATGATCATTGCGGTTGCCGCAGAAAAGCCACCCAGAAAGGCAATTAAAGAAAGTGTTTGCTGCTCTTGAGCCAATGGGATTGAGATGACATAGGTATCTGCCGAGACTTGCCCATCTGCAAACATCAGGTTTCCTGCCTGAGCGAT
>NZ_LWFE01001092.1:0-3424 GCF_001635675.1 Oleiphilus sp. HI0061
TCTCTAGCCCGGCTAAATCAACTCGCCTCCTGTTTCGACTAGTCATTTTTCTATAGAAACAGGAAGGCTCCACTCCTTGCATATAAGTACCGTCACCAAAGTGACTTAAAAGAGACATAAATTTGTAGCACTCTCGAAACATAATTCCCTCTTCAGTAAAAACACCTATCGTTAAATGGAAAGGAAAATTATGCACTCTATGAATATGTTTAAGAAAACGGCTCTCGCTCTCGCCATTTCAAGCCCCCTCTTGTTAGCAGGTTGCAGCGATGACGATAAAGACTCCTCGTCAGTCAAAAACTTCAATAGAGTGGCGACTTTCCACGTATGTGAGCAGATCAATACTCAATGTAATGACGACACCGAAACCGTTGCAGAAATTGTTGCCGCAAGCACTGACGGACAAACGTTAATCTATACTGACAGCGAGCAAGAACAGCTAGGCTTCGTCGATATTTCTACTATTGAGTCTCCGGCTGCTGCAGGCACATTCGCACTCAATGGCGAGCCAACATCAGTAGCGATCAAAGGAGAGTACGCTCTCGCGGCTGTAAACACTTCAACAGACTACGTCACGGTATCGGGCGAGCTAGCTGTCATTAATATTGCGAGTAAAACTCTAGTTAGAACGATCGCTCTTGGCGGCCAACCAGACTCTATCGCAGTCAGCCCGGACAGCATGTATGCACTTGTGATTCTTGAAAACGAGCGTGATGAAGATCTAGGCGATGGTGCGCCACCGCAGCTTCCAGCTGGCGAGCTGGTTATTCTTAACCTAAGCGGTGAACCTGCTGATTGGACAAGCCAAACTCTAGACATCACCGGAATTGCTGACCTGTACGCAGCAGACCCTGAGCCAGAATATGTCGATATCAACAGTGACAATATCGCTGTTGTCACACTTCAGGAAAACAACCACATTTTATTAGTTGACCTGGAAACAGCCACGGTTAGCGCAGACTTCTCAGCGGGTACCGTTGATCTTGAAAACATCGACAACACAGAAGAAGATGCCGCCATTATTTCATTAAGCGAGAGCTTAAACGATATTCCTCGTGAGCCTGATGGCGTATCTTGGATTGACACTGAATATTTCGCCACTGCCGATGAAGGTGATTTAGACGGTGGCAGCCGTGGCTTCACAATCTTCAACAAGCAAGGTGAAGTGGTTTACTCTTCCGGCAACGACCTGGACCACATGGCAGTTCGCTTCGGCCACTACCCAGATGCTCGTTCTGGAAACAAAGGTAACGAGCCTGAGAATATCGAAGTTGCTAGCTTCGGTGGTACGCCTTACTTATTCGTCAACTCTGAACGTGCTAACCTAGTATTTGTTTACGATGTCAGTAACCCAGAGCAGCCTGTATACAAGCAAACCCTACCTGCGGGTGTGGGCCCTGAAGGTGGCTTGGCTATCCCTGATAGAAACCTACTGGTTGTCGCCAGTGAAAAAGATGATCGTGGTGATAAGTTCCGTGCGGCATTGAATATCTATCAGCGCTCTAGCGCAGATGCAAGCTACCCAACAATCGAGTCAACTAATCGAGTCGATGAGACACCCATACCTTGGAGCGCACTATCTGGTTTGGCAGCAAGCCCAACAGATGAAAACATGCTTTATTCCATCGAAGACAGCTTCTATGGTCAAAGTCGTATTTTCGGTATTGACGTCAGCACCACACCCGCTCAGCTGAACCAGGAAGTCACAATCAAAGATAGCAATAATATCTTTGCAGCCATTTCCAGAAGCGTTTTGGCAGATGATTCGGTTGATGCTGACGATGCAACACGCGTCAGTGTTTTCGATGAAGCAGACCTAGCGCTACTGATCAATGATGACAACAGCGTCAATATTGACCCTGAAGGTATAGCCGTTGCCAGCGATGGCGGTTTCTGGGTTGCTTCTGAAGGTTCAGGTACACAAGGGGATGCAGGACGACCAATCAATAGCTTGAACTTCATATTCAAAACCGATGCGAATGGCGTCATTGAAGAAGTTATCACACTGCCACAATCAGTGAATGATATTCAAGTACGCTTCGGCTTTGAAGGCATCACTGAATATAACGGTTCAGTCTATGTAGCAATTCAGCGCGCTTGGGGCGATGAAGCGAATCCACGCATTGGTGCTTACAATACGACAAGTGAGCAGTGGAGCTTCTTCTTCTACCCTCTCGATACTGCCGAGTCGCAAAATGGTGGCTGGGTTGGTTTATCTGATATCACCTCGATTGGCGACGGTAAGTTCCTAATGCTTGAGCGTGATAACCAGGGCGGCAAAGATGCAGCCATTAAGCGCATCTATGAGTTTGACGTATCTGCACTGAGCGATGGCGACACCATTAGCAAGACTCTGGTCAGAGATCTTATTGCTGAAGGTGACTTGTCTGCGCCAGGTGGAGCGACTTACGAGAAAATGGAAGGCTTAGCCGTAACTGCAGACAATACTGTTTATGTCGTCAATGACAATGACGGTGTTGATGATAGCAATGGTGAGACGCAGTTAATCAACTTAGGTAATGATTTACTAAACTAAGTGTTAAACAGGTTTAGTCTTACTTAAACAAAAGGGGCCGGTCGATTTAGACCCGCCCCTTTTTTCATGCTCTAGGCAACACTCTTAGGTTCTTTCATTCGTAATGCAACGAAAGCGGCAATCGCCAGTAGAATTCCAGCCACGATAAATGACCAGACATAGGATCCGGTACTCGCGACTATCGCTCCCGATATTTTGGTCATCACAAAACCGCCTATTCCCCACGAAGTAAACAGAAGGCCATAATTGATACCAAAGGACTTCAAGCCCCACCAACCCTTACAAAAGGCAGGAAAAAGCGCCAGATTGGTACCGTAATTAAAGCCAATAAAGGTCGCCGACAAGACAATAAAGAACGCCATCGCCCCCTCACTAGAGACGACGAATATCGCCAGAAACATATTCAAAGACTGAAGCGCCAGGAAGATTGCCAAGGCAAGGTTTTTACCCATGGCATCAGACACCACGCCAGCAATAATCCGTCCTGAGGCATTACCTACCGCCATGATGGCGACGACGATAAACGCAGCGTTACCCATACTTTGCTTCGCCATCCCAGCCACGCTACCAATCACCATTAGCCCGGCTCCAGCGCCAATAAAATACAGAAACCAGAGTTTCCAAAATGAAGCCGTTTTAATAACCAGTGATGCATCCATGGATCTTTCAGGCTCACTGCGTTGAACCGGTTCCAAGTCTTCTTGCTCTGTTTTGGCAGGCAGTTCTTTAACTACATTCTGATCCGAAGATTCTGGTTCAGCAGGAACATAGCCCTCAGGCGGATTCTTAAGAAAACGGGATAGAATGCTTAAGGCAATAAAGAATGCAGCGCCAAAAAACATCATGGTGCTTTGCAAACCCCACTCACCAACAAGGTAAGAAGCCAAG
>NZ_LWFE01001093.1:0-3022 GCF_001635675.1 Oleiphilus sp. HI0061
ATACCGGCTGCTATAAGTTTCTTTTCTAAAGCTGGTCCAACACCATTGAGTGCAGTCAATTTCAACGGAGACTTTGTAGCAGGAGCTGCTTTCTTAGCTGGAGTCGCTTTCTTAGCNGGAGCTGCTTTCTTAGCTGGAGTCGCTTTCTTAGCCGGAGCTNCTTTCTTAGCTGGAGTCGCTTTCTTAGCCGGAGCTGCTTTTTTAGCCGGAGCTGCTTTCTTAGCCGGAGCCGCTTTCTTCGCAGGAGCCTTTGCTTCGACGCCTATTTTTTCAAGGAGTTGAGACTGTAGCTCATGAAACTCATCCAGGCGCTTGTCAAACTCCTTCTGAAAGCGGTTCATTTCTTTGTCGCGAAGCTTATCCAGATCTTCAACTACTTTCTTGATCGGCTCTTGAACTTGAGACTGCAAGCTTTCAAGTTGTTTGAACGCATCGTTAATCAATTGATTAAAATGATCGGATGTCTTCTCGAACTCTTTATTAAAGCGATTAAGTACTTTATCTAAACCAAATTTATCTTTACTAGTCATCTGATAAGCTCCTGCTAGGAAGGGCAACTAAATTCAAGTCTTAGTCTAGCTTATCTGTCGCAATATGGTAGTTCGGATCTTCTATCACGTTGACTTCGATCAAATCACCGGCGTTTTTAAGCAAGCTTCTACATTCCGGGCTTAGATGGCGAATGTGTAAAGTCTTGTTTGCGTTCAGGTAGCGCTCGGCTAGTGTGTCGATCGCCTCAATGCCTGAGTGGTCGTATACTCTGGATTGAGCGAAGTCGATAATAATGTCGTCGTTGCCCGCTTGAACATCAAATTGCTCTAGGAAGTTCGCAATTGAACCAAAGAACAGGGGGCCTTCTACTTCGTAGACCGTTGAACCTTCTTCATTCTCTTTCTCGTGAATATACACATGCTTCGCGTGTTCCCAGGCAAAGACGAGCGCGGAAACAATTACACCTACGATTACTGCAATTGCCAAGTCTGTTGCCACTGTGACACCAGATACCAGGATTAATACAAAAGCGTCAGAGCGGGGAACTTTTCGAAGAATTCGGAAGCTGGACCATTCAAAGGTACCGATGACAACGATGAACATAACGCCGACTAGTGCAGCAACGGGGATCTGTTCAATCAGAGGCGCGGCAAATAAGATGAAGCAGAGTAGGAATAAGCCTGCAGATATACCGGACAGTCTGCCGCGACCACCTGAATTAACGTTGATCATGCTTTGGCCGATCATTGCACAGCCACCCATGCCACCGAAGAAACCCGTTACAGTATTTGCCACGCCTTGACCGATACACTCTTGGTTACCTTTACCGTGAGTTTGTGTCATTTCATCGATAAGCGTGAGGGTTAATAGAGATTCAATCAAGCCAATCGCTGCCAATATAAAAGAATAAGGCAAGATGATCCACAATGTCTCCAGAGTGAAAGGCACTGATGGAATGCTAAAACTAGGTAAAGAGCCGGAAATTGATGCAACGTCACCTACCACTCGAGTATCAAGGCCAAAGAAAATGACGACCAAAGAGACAATGACAATGGCTGCCAGTGATGAAGGTATCGCCTTGGTTAATTTGGGTAAGAAATGAATAATAGCCATGGTAGCAAAAACGAGAGTAAGCATTGTGATCATGGCATTACTTTCGAGCCAGGCAATATCAATAATGGAACCTTCTAGTCCTGTTCCTTGCAACCAGCCCGTGCCGTTGTTTTCTCCAAACTGGCTAAGTTGAGCGAGGAAAATCACAATCGCGAGGCCGTTAACGAAGCCAAGCATAACCGGGTGGGGAACCATGCGAATAAACTTGCCTAGTTTTAGCATGCCTGCCGCAATTTGTATGATTCCCATTAAAACTACCGTAGCAAAGAGGTATTCAACACCGTGTTGTGCGACCAGCGATACCATAACAACGGCAAGAGCACCGGTAGCACCCGAAATCATTCCTGGTCGACCACCGATACAAGCCGTAATGAGTCCGACCATGAAAGCAGCATACAAACCAACAATTGGCTCCACGCCTGCAACAAAGGCAAATGCAACAGCTTCAGGGACTAGCGCCAATGCAACGGTTAAGCCGGATAGGACGTCGTTCTTGATACTGAGATGCGAGCTTGCGCGGGGTTCGAACATGAATACCTCTGGTTGAGAGAAGGCTTCTCTCGGTCATTAAAATGTCGTTTAAACGGGGGGGCGGATTATAGGGATTGTTGTGCAGCAATACAAATTTGTGAGTATTGCTGCACACTTTTAGGTCTGTTAAATATTCTTACTTACTTTTACGGGGAGGAAGGCCAGTATGCTGGGTCAGAATCTTTCCCTTTTGATTCTTTCTATTTCCCTGCTTGTTCTTATTTCCTGGTCTTTGAGCCGCTTTTCTATTCTGGCTCATCTTGGCACCTTGCTTAGTACCTTTAACTGGTTGGTTTGGTGGAACGAGATGTTTTTTCCCATAGCCAATCAAATGAGCCTTACCCATCGCTTTAAGCGCTTCTCGCAACAGTGGCCAGTTGTCCGGGTCGTGATATCTCAAAAACGCTTTATGTAGGCGTCGCTGTTTTATGCCCTTGGGAATGGACACCTTTTCTGTCTTGTAATTGATCCGGTGGAGCGGATCTCTCTCGGAATGGTACATGGCGGTGGCGCTAGCCATCGGTGAGGGATAAAAGTTTTGTACCTGATCCGCCCTAAATCCGTTTTCTTTTAACCATAATGCCAAGTTCATCATATCGACATCGCGCGTGCCAGGGTGAGCTGATATGAAGTAAGGAATAAGGTATTGCTTTTTTCCGGCTTCGGCAGAATATTTTTCAAATAGTTCTTTAAAGCGATGATAAGTGCCCATGCCGGGTTTCATCATTTTTGATAAAGGGCCGCTCTCAGTATGTTCCGGTGCAATTTTCAGGTAGCCGCCTACATGGTGTGTAACAAGTTCCTTTATATATTCCGGGTCTTCTACTGCTAGGTCGTAGCGTAAGCCGGAAGCAATAAGTATGCGTTTAATTCCGGGTAGTGTTCT
>NZ_LWFE01001094.1:0-1847 GCF_001635675.1 Oleiphilus sp. HI0061
ATTTCTTATTTTTTGCGTTTCCACTTTATGTAGAATAATGGACCCTCAACGATGAGCAAAGAGACCAACCAAATCACTTACAACTACAAAGTTGTAAGACAGTTTGCCATTATGACGGTGGTATGGGGTATTGTCGGCATGGCCGTCGGTGTTCTTATCGCTGCTCAATTAGTATGGCCAGAGCTAAACTTCGATTCACCTTATTTAAGCTTCGGTCGTATTCGCCCACTGCACACTAACGCAGTTATCTTTGCTTTTGGGGGTAGTGCTCTATTTGCTACATCGTTTTATGTGGTGCAGCGGACTTGCCAAGCACGCCTGGTCTCGGACACCCTCGCGTCATTCATGTTCTGGGGCTGGCAAGCGGTCATCGTTCTAGCAGCGATCACTTTGCCACTAGGCATTACTAGCGCAAAAGAATACGCAGAGCTTGAGTGGCCGATCGATATTCTAATCACCTTAGTTTGGATAGCCTATGGCGTCCTCTTTTTTGGTACCATAATGAAGCGTAAGACCAAGCACATTTATGTTGCAAATTGGTTCTATGGCGCATTTATTATCACTGTCGCGATTCTACACATCGGGAATAGCATGGCCATTCCAGTCACGTTCTGGAAGTCCTACTCTGCTTACGCAGGTACTGTCGATGCGATGATGCAGTGGTGGTATGGCCATAATGCTGTTGGTTTCTTCCTGACGGCAGGCTTCTTGGGCATTATGTACTACTTCGTTCCTAAACAGACTGGCAAGCCAGTTTATTCTTACAGACTATCTATTATTCATTTCTGGTCACTGATTTCTTTATATGTATGGGCAGGCGCTCACCACCTACATTACAGCGCTCTTCCTGACTGGGCACAGAGTGCGGGCATGATCATGTCCCTAGTCCTACTAGCTCCATCATGGGGTGGTATGATCAACGGTATGATGACGCTTTCTGGTGCATGGCATAAACTACGTACTGACCCAGTACTACGTTTCTTGGTTGTATCGCTTTCTTTCTATGGCATGTCTACTTTCGAAGGTCCGATGATGTCTATCAAGACTGTAAACGCGCTATCTCACAACACTGACTGGACTATTGGGCACGTTCACTCTGGTGCACTCGGTTGGGTAGCGATGATTTCTATCGGTGCGGTTTATCACTTGATTCCAAAGCTTTATGGCATTAAAGAAATGTATAGCACGTCTATGATCAACCTACACTTCTGGTTAGCGACTGCCGGCACGGTTCTATACATCGCCGCAATGTGGGTAAACGGTATTATGCAGGGCCTAATGTGGCGTGCAGTAAACAATGACGGTACCCTTACCTACAGCTTTGTAGAGTCTTTAGAAGCAAGTCATTCTGGTTATCTTGTTCGTGCAATTGGTGGTGCTATCTTCTTGTCAGGTATGCTTATCATGGCCGTGAACGTTTGGCTAACCATTAAGCAGAAAGATGCGAAAGCACTTGATACCGTGACTGAAGCAGCTTAGGAGAAGAGTCAATGAATCATGAGATAATAGAAAAAAACCTTGGCTTGATGATCCCTCTGATTGTCGTAGCTATCAGTTTTGGTTTCTTGGTAGAAGCAGTTCCACTGTTCTTCCACAAAGACATGCAAACCCCCATTGAAGGTCTGAAGCCACATACCGCTTTAGAACTTGAGGGTCGTGATATCTATATTCGTGAAGGTTGTCACACCTGTCACACGCAGATGATCAGACCTTTCCGCGCTGAGACTGAACGTTACGGTCATTACTCAGTTGCCGGAGAGCATGTTTATGAGCACCCATTCCTATGGGGTTCTAAGCGTACTGGTCCTGATCTGGCTCGTGTTGGTGGTCGCTATAGTGACGACTGG
>NZ_LWFE01001095.1:0-8187 GCF_001635675.1 Oleiphilus sp. HI0061
TCAACCACCAATCGTAATAGGCTTTAACTCGATTCAAGCGCCGTTCGTAACGGCTACGCTTGCGATGATCATGTGGAATAAGTGCTAACGATGACTCGGCTTGCTCAATTTTCTTGGCATATTTAATCTGCTCCTCATTCATAAAGAATCGCAAGTCTTCAGTCTCGCTGGCATGATTAATCGCCGCAGCAAACCTGTCCTGCTCATCTTCCCAGTGTGCAGCGTCCTGGTTCTCCATCGCTTGCTTTGTTTGCTGTATTTTGTCTTCACGAAGCGCAATACGCGTTGCCATCATGGTGTCGAATGAGTCCAGCTGGCTAGCCCATTGAGATAAAGATTCTTCTAACTTATACAGCTCATGCAGCTCACTTACCTGGCGCTGAAACGCATCCGTTGCCAGAAGGTGTGCAAAGCTATAGTCATTAGGCTGAACATTTAGCATGCCATAGGCATCATTCACTAACTTCGCATCACCTAAGGGGCGTGAAAGGTTCAAGGCGGCAATCAAACGCGACTCATCGACCTCTTGTGCTTGTCTGCCAAAACGCTCTTGTAAAGATTCATAATGCTCAACAGCCACTCGGTAGCTTTGGAGTGCAAGCTTTGTTTCACCCATTTGCTCGTACAGATAGGACAAAGCATAAGGCACTTGCTGTAACCAGGGCGTAAATTGTGGGCGCTCTTTCAACAACGTTAAAGCTTCGAGCGCCAAGCCGTGCTGACCAAGGTTAGTCGCAGCAACTGAATAAGCGAAAAGTGCCTGGTCAGATAACAGACTATCTTTTCTGATTTCGCGTAAGACACCTAAAGCGGATTGATTGTCTCCCTGCTGAAGGTATAGCTGCCCAAGGCTTAGCAAACACTGTTCTCGTAAGTTAATACGCTCCCCAGCACCAACATCATTCGACTGACTATAGAGTTCATCTATTTGATTAAGCAAACCAGCTGCCAAGCGCTTCAAATCTCGCAAAGCAACACTTCGAACCACTTCATAGTTCGTATTAGACGCTGCCGCTAATCCACCAACGGCGGCATTATACTGAAGGTACTGTCGCCATAAGTTGCCAGGAGGAATCTGGCTAATCAAGCTTGCAAGCATAAGGGGTTTATTTTCTTGTTTGATACTATGATCCCGTCCGATCAATAGTCCTTTCATATAGAGCATTTCATGGAACAAATGAGGCTTTTCCTTTCGCAAAAGCTGCATCTGTACTTTGTCAAAACTTTCTGAAGAGCGCTTATCATCGGCGGTAAGGTAGAAGACCTTACCTAAGTAGTACCAAGCCTGGTTACGATCGCTCAATGAAATTTGCTTGGTTAGAAGCGTCTCAAATACTAGTTTGGCCTCTTCGACCATTCCGTAAGAGAGCATCAGCCCCCCCTCCACTAATTCCGGATGCTGGCCATGCCCCTGGATTCCGGAACGGAGCTTGGCAACATTTAGCGCGCTCAAAGCTTCAAAGAAATTTCCTTGATGGTACTGGAACAGTACCTGACCGTAATTTAAGTCTTGAGCACGTTGATATACCGGGTACTCATCAACCAGCTTTGCTTCTGAAGACTGAGCAACACCCGTCCACAGACTCACGCAGAGAATACACAAGGTAATCAGTGCTTTCACAAAGCGCTGAGTTTGCTCAGGAAGATAAGTTTTTAGCACGCTAGTTCCACTCAACGATTTCAACATGAGGTTGATAGTTTTCACTTTGGTCGCTTATCTGAATCTCTAGCGAAGCAATATCACTTGCCTTTTCAAATAGCATGGTGGCAGCTTTTTTGTACTCGCGCTTATCAGGCCCGAGCCCGCTTACAACGGCCGTTAGCTCGTGCTCGCCACTCTTCAAGTTACCCATATGCAAACGCTGCATACCGCCCTTTCGTAATGCTGTGACTTGACGCTGCGTATACAAATGGCTAGCAACAATTTCATCATTCAGCTTTAAGGTCACGCTGTCAGGCTTGAAGAATTTACCCGTATCCAGACTCAGATAAACAACAAACTGGGTATTTGCCGGAAACAGCAAATCTTCTTCCAGAATAAACAGGTCTCGATTCAGCTTGATGACCTTTTTCTTCAGCTGCGCCACACTCAAGGCAACAGGCTTGTCCGCCACAGGCGCAGACTGTTTTTCGATAACCGCACCCGGCTCGGTCGCTGACTCCTCACCAAAGCTACTCACTGAAACTAGGCATACAGCAAACAAGAGTATGCTTTTCAATGCTTTTCTGGTCGCTTTATTATTCATCTAACTCTTCCCCAATTCTCTCTAATATTCCATCGTGACCGATATACGCGTGACCCACGCATCGAAACCATACAAAGGTTCGTTTCCTGCAACAGTAGAAGGTTTGGTCACATCTCTGAAGTTGTCATAGGAAAATTCTAAGTAATCAACCAAAGCCGTTAGCTTTAGCCTATCTACATGTGGGATGGCACCTTTACCAAAAATATAACTTGCTCCTAAACCAATCGTATAATCACTAAAGGTACTCAATTCCTTATCACGCCCCATAAAGTCTTGTGAGTCCTGAAAGGGGAAAAGGTCACTATAAAAGTCTGCACTGGTTTGCTGGTAATAACGATATCGGCCCTCAAAGACCCAAGAAGGACCAACCGGGTGAATATATTGAAGTTCGAAGGTATCCGCTTCTATCCCCCAGCTGTCAGTGAAATAACGATACTCTGCTTTAATCGATGCTCGATACGGCAAGTAGTAAAGAGAACGAAGTGCAACAGCTGTACTGGTTCGTGTTTGCGGGTATTTTTCAGTAGCTGTCTCGAAAGATGAACCACTCTGATAGCGGTATACGCGATAGGGGTTATTCAAATAACCTTCGTCAGTAATAATATCGACGTCCACGCCAAAGAGCATATTTTTCGTGATGACTTGAGATAGCCCCAGTTTGTAGTTCTGCCTGTCAACATCTTCAGAAAAGTCACTCTGAATCATTCCAACTTCATCCCATCCTCTGGAATAACCCAAGCTCAAGTTAGTTAAATCACCAAAGAAATCTTGTGAAACAGAAACAAACACTGTGTCGGCTGAGAAGTCATTTTCTTCACTGTTGGTATAGCCCGCGCTCACTATCGTTTTCTCATGAAGAAAATCTACCCCGGCACTGTACTCAGTTCGCTCTTCTTCATAAGCACTAGCAGTGGCGCGCACATCAATAGACGCCGACGACACTGAATCAACATAGTAATGTCCATTCAGGGAAAAATTCGTACCGGCACTTTTTCTTACCAGAACAAAGGGGCCATTAATATCCATACCACCGCCTTCGTAACCATGATACAAGGCGTCAACCGTATCAGGAGGAAGCGTTGCAGCATTGCCTACTGCACTGATCACCAGGGAATTGACAATAATTAACAATTGAAAAAAGGCTTTAAAAAAAGGCACCTTGGCTTTCATTTTAATTACAGCCACAGCCACCTCCTGCGCCGCCCTCTGCTCCGCGAGCAGACTCCCTTGCCTGGTATACATGGTGAATGTATGCACCCGCTGCCCCATGTCGATCTAAGCTCATAATAGGGTCGGCCAAATTACTTCGCTCATAGGGTTTTACCCACGGCTTAATTTCACCGCAAGCCTGCAAGCCACCAAAAGACAGCAAACAGATAATGACGCATAGGACTGGTTTAATACTGTTCATATTAGGAACCCGTGAACTATTCTCTGATCAACTGTTTAACCTGGTTTGCGTACTCTTCTTCATAGCCGGGCTTATATCCGCGATGTAAAAAGCGCTTGTTGCCATCGCGATCAATCATCACAGTTGTCGGCATCGCATCCACCTCGTACATCTCACTTACCTTGCTTGTCGAGTCATAGACCACAGGAAAATCAACCGGCAGAGCTTTCAAAAAGCGATCTGCATCAGCTGAATCTTCATCCACATTGACCGCTAAAATGGTAAAACCCAAGTCTTCATATTTGGCAAAAATATCATTCATCAAGGGCATTTCCTGACGACATGGCCCACACCATGAAGCCCAGAAGTTCAGCATCACGACTTCTCCTTTTAACTCTTCAAGCCGGATATTGCTGCCTTGATTACTTTTGAGCGTAAAGTCGGGTGCCGCGCCACTCAGTTGCTCAGCACTCGATAGGCCAGATAAACTCAACAAAGCGGCTGTCACTAGAGACTTGGCTATGGTCATTCGCATCTTGATTCCCTCAATTCTTTTCAGTAAATACTTTCATTTTTTAAACCCTTCCAAGCATGCTTAGAAGAACAGGGACACACCCATTCCCAGCTCTGAGTTAAAACTGATTTTCTCAGGCCCTACGACATCTATTTCGTAAAAGTGCTCTTTCGCTGTAAAGTGTAAAGAGACAAAATCAGTCAGTAGTAATTGGTACCCCAATCCGACTACCCCCGTTAAACGGGTTTCTCCGGCAAAGTCTGTTGCACCAACAGCTGCAGATACGTAAACGTTATTGTTAAAGGCATAATCTCGGCCAAAATAGCTTTCGCCAGGAAGCTTAAATGCCACCCCAAAGTTATAGTAAAGGTAATCACGGTCATCACTCGATAACACCTCTACAGCACCAAGGGTCTCAAAGCTGCTTTGCCCTGCTTCACTCATCCCGATATGCGTTTCAAACATCAGGTTTCCACTTAAATGAAACGCCAGACGAGTGCCGTAAACCAATGCAGACTCGAAATCTTCAATGTTCATCACGCCGGTAAATACGCCGAGCTCAAAATTCTCTGAGTCGATCATTGCCTCATCAAGCACTACCGGCTTTACATCAGGCTCTATTAATGGGCTATGTTGCTCAGCACAAGCATTCCCCACCACCGCTGACAGGGTTAAAACCATCAACCAAATACATTGTTTGCGCTTCTTCAAAAGAACACGCTTAATCCAATTTTCCATTCTGTCGCTTCTTCGTTGCTTTCACGGTTAGTAAAAATTTTATAGTCCTTCACTTCCATACGAACAAAATAACGGTCGCTCAAGTAATATCGTGCCCCTATACCGGCATGAATAGATTCTTCGTCCCGCTTTGCTTCTTCAGATAAGGTCGCCTTGGGGCTGATAAATACCATGCCCGCCCCTAAAGTAAAAAACGGTGAGAACTTCCAGGAAGGAAATGGCTGATGAAGCAAGTTCACGCTTGCGACTTTTATCTCAGCCGAATCACCCAGCACCTGACTCCCCCATAATTCAAGAGATATGTTGTTGGTCATCCAATAGCCCAGATAAGCCGAATTAAGGGCTGCTTTGTCAAACTGACCACTCATCAAACCTGCTTCCCAGCGACGTGTATTGAAGTCATCAAAGACTGGTTCTGTGATCTTCACAGTTTCGCCATTAGCGTCTTCCATCTGCAATACATCAGCAATATTCAACCAACCTTCATTACCTTTGCGATCACGAACTTTTAACCACTCCGTCTTTCGAGTTGAAACTTCTAGCCACTCCCCTTTTTCGCTGATATGGAATACAGGGAAACCTTGCGCGGGGCCTGTGCGCCATTCCACAAAAGGAAGTACCACTTTAAGCTGAGGCGCAAATACGGTAGACCCGGCATGGTCTTCACGAGTTTCGGCCTCACTGGCTAAAACAGGCCATGAGAACAGCGACAAAATGAAGACCACCAAGCAAGAATACTGGCAGCGTGTTAAGCCTGACATAAATATCCTTTTTTAATCATGCAACGTTCAACTCTTCTCTACACACGAGGAAAATCTCTATGTAATCAATACTAGTTAATTGGTGCCGCAAAAGGGTCGTTAAAGTATTGCGCCCCAAGGTCCAACCATTCAGAAATCAACTTAAGCTCGGATAAAGTGAGATCACCTTCATGAGAACCACCTGCTTCAAACAAGTCTAAAAATTCCCCACTTCTCAAAGCACCTGCTGTATTCATAGTTGGCCCCACTGGTACAGTTTCCTGGACGTAAATAATGTTTTCGAATTCATCACGAAGCGGCTCACCTTCGTCATCCAACACTGGCTGATCGCTATCGACTAAGCGGTCAATTAAAATGCCTTCAACCAGTTCAACTTCATTATCATTAAATAATAGCTCACGATAAGACTTATAGTGATCTGGATCGTCAGTTGAAGGACCATTACTCAAATCCAACTGCTCAACCGGAACTTGAGTTTCCCCTTCACTGTCTACATTACTATGACAGGAT
The DNA here is from genome assembly GCF_001635675.1 of Oleiphilus sp. HI0061. Lineage (NCBI taxonomy): Bacteria > Pseudomonadati > Pseudomonadota > Gammaproteobacteria > Oceanospirillales > Oleiphilaceae > Oleiphilus > Oleiphilus sp. HI0061. Next base: position 6,160 of record NZ_LWFE01001095.1, read on the forward strand.
GTACAGGTACGGTCTTCTTCAAGTTCATCGACGATACGTGATCTCGGCACCGACCATAGAGAATGAATATGTGTTTCATAGTTCACCACTATTCGACACCCTAGTCCCCAAGTCCCTTCACAAGTTTCCTTAATTGGCATTGGTGTCGTTAAATCTTCATAAGCATAGCTAATATCATTGTCTGTATCGGCAGGAACGACCCACTCATCAGTATAAGTAATATCAGGGCTTAGATTTCGAATACCATAATTTTCGGTATAGGCCTGCGCCATGGTTTCCCCCATTAGCACACCAAAGGGTGTATCTTCATCAGGCCCGGCAGGAGACGTTCCCGGAAAAGGAAGACCAACAGTCTCTGCCCCCGTATTGACCGGTTCAGGCCCAGCGCCATTACGCCCATGCGGGACTTCGCTTGCACCCGTGTGGCAACCGTTACATTCTATTAATTCCCCTGGAGCGACTTGCAGCCAGTTTTGATGACGCTCACTAGTACGCTGCCCTTTTTCATTTAATACGCTAAGTGCAAAAGCAACATTGGCTGGTACGGTCACCATTACAGATCCATCTGGTTCAATAGGAACATAACCCAGGATTTCCCGCATAGATTGCGCTCGACTTCTACCAAAAGCGGAGTTATCAAAATCACGTACGTTTTCATCAGGTATTGAAACAGCCTTCTCGATTCTTAGAAAACGTTGAGGACGCTCAGAAGGCTCTGTCACCTCAGGATTAGCAAGCGCCGCTAAACCGGCAGGAGACGTATCTTCACCATCAAAGTCATAGACACTGCGAATATGAATCGCTCCTAAACCATTACCAAAGTTTTCCAACTCTACTGGAACGTAGTCTTCCGGTTCTGGCCGACTTGTAACCAACATCACCTGATCGTAGCGATTACCTTCACTCGGTAAGGCAACCACTTTTAAGGTCTTATCGCTCGCATCATAGACATATAAACCATAGAGAGGTGTCGCGGCTTCATAGGTATCTGAAGCGAGTTTCTCTTCGGTACAATATTCTGGCTGGCCTTGTTGATCACCATCTGTTTCAGCATCGATATCGATCAGGGCAACACGACATAAGCTCCAGCTCACCAAGTAACGGTTTGAGCCATCATAAAGCGGTACAAAAGCGCCATACTGACCGTTTATCGTTTGTTCATCACTTGAGGTGACCCCGTCAATAATCGCGACTTGAGCCTGCCCTTCAATTGCGTCACTGCCATCGATGGCACGGTCTGCATCAATGAATTCATCCAAATTAATCTCGAGAGGTTGTGCGGCAAACGTAGCGCTTTCGAAGGTACGCAATGAAACCGCAATATTACCGTTTTCTAACTCTTTAGGTTTCAAGAACTGAACTTGGTCACCGTCTTCACCTGAATCATGGGAATGGCGGCCATAGAGGTAATTCAAGCCTGTACCGTCGGGGTTAATCTCGTATAAGTTAACACCATTGTTTCGTGTTTGCCCCGCGTTGTCCCAACGAGAAAACAGGACTTTGCCGTTATTCAACAGGATAGGGTCTAGATCGTGGCTTTGGTTAAAGGTAAGTTGCTGAATATTTTGTCCATCACCATCCATAATATGAAGGTTAAAGGCGTGTACATTTCGCTCTTCATCAAGTGCAGGATAACCCGTCTTACCTTCATTCAATAAAACAGCCTTGGCACGCGTCTGGCGCGTTGAAGTAAATAAGATACGATCACCTGGAAGGTAGCTGGGTGAAATATCATGCCCATCTTCAGCCCTGACATTCAGCGTACTATCAAAAATACGGCGGAGCGTGCTGCTCTCTATATTATATTCCCAGATATTCCAAGTAGGCTGATCTTCTTCATCGGCATTCTCTATCTCTGGCGCACGCATCGAGAAGAGTAGTTTCTTACCATCATAAGAAGTACTGAGGTCACGTACATCGTAGAGCAGCTCACCGTCGTCGTTTAAGAACGATTCATCAGCAAAGGCTGCCGAAGAAATATCCACCGTTTGAGCATCAAGTGATGCTTTTTGCTTTAGGTATAAAACA
>NZ_LWFE01001096.1:0-5545 GCF_001635675.1 Oleiphilus sp. HI0061
GGCAAACTATTGTGCTGCCAAGGCAGGCATAGAGGGCTTTAGCCGCTCTTTGGCAAAAGAGATTAGTGGGCGAGGCATTACAGTTAACTCAGTGGCCCCGGGTTTCATTGAGACGAGCATGACAGAAGAGCTTTCCGATACCGTAAAAGCGAGTATGTTGGCGACAATACCGATGCAGCGCTTGGGGCAGCCCGAAGAAGTGGCTTCGGTAGTAGGGTTTTTGGCATCTCAGCAAGCAAGTTATATTACTGGTGAAACGATCCATGTAAACGGTGGGATGTTTATGGGCTAAAACGGGAATATCCTGAATTAGTCTTGTTGTTATTCCAGTAGCATCTCGAATAAATCTTGTTGTTATTCCGGTAGCATCTCGAATTTGTCCTGTTGTTATTCCGGTAGTACCCCGAATCAGTCTTTTCGTCATCCCGGTAGTGTTTGAGCCGGGAGCCATAAGGTTAAGACTTGGATGGATTCCCTCTCAAAATACTGCGTGAATGAGGGTAGGGTATGGTGGTTCCCATGTATTTGGCCGAAATACTATTTTTTGGTGGCCTGATTGAGATCAAAGAGTGATGTTTTGCTGCTTGTCTCTATCATTGCTTTGATCTAGACTACATCGCCATGAATAAATGAAGCAGACAATAGCTAGGTAATTAAGTACGAAGCTGTTTTTAAACTGAAATATTTCAGAGATAGAATACTTGTCAGCTTGATCTATATTAATGAGAGGAAATTATGAGTACTGTAGAAGAGCGTGTTAAGAAAATCGTATGTGAACAACTAGGTGTTAAAGATTCAGAAGTCCAAAATACTTCTTCTTTTGTTGAAGACTTAGGTGCAGATTCTCTTGATACTGTTGAATTGGTAATGGCTTTGGAAGAGGAATTTGAAACTGAAATTCCTGATGAAGAAGCTGAAAAGCTTTCTACAGTCCAGGAAGCTATCGACTTCATTATTGCTAACCAGTAATAGAAGTTCATAAAAAGAACCGTCCTTTGTGAAATCTCTGGGCGGTTTTTTTTTGTTTGTTTAGGTCGATATTTAAAAGTTAGAGGCAAGGTATGTCAAAAAGACGAGTGGTAGTCACAGGGATGGGGATGCTTTCTCCGCTTGGTAATAGCGTGTCTGAGTCGTGGAATGCAGCGCTTGAAGGGAAGAGCGGCATATCAAATATTTCTCGCTTTGATACTGAGAACTTTAACGTCAAAATTGGCGGGCAGATTTCGGACCTGGAAGTGAATGATTATATTGACCGTAAAGAAGCGCGTCGCATGGATATCTTCATGCAGTACGGCCTGATTGCAGGTATGCAGGCAGTAAAAGATGCATCTTTAGAAGACTTGGATTCAGATCAGAAAAAGCGGATTGGTGTTGCCTTTGGTTCTGGAATCGGAGGAATTGAAACCATTGAGACTGTACGTGATACCTACGTGAAATCAGGGCCTCGTAAAGTTTCTCCCTTTTTTGTACCCAGCTCTATTATCAATATGATTGCCGGGAATATCGCGATTAAATATGGCTTTAAAGGCCCAAATATAGCGGTAGTCACAGCTTGTACTACGGGCACTCATAACATTGGTTACGCAGCAAGAACGATTGCCTATGGTGATGCCGATGTGATGATAGCCGGTGGTGCTGAAATGGCGACAACACCAATTGCTGTTGCAGGTTTTAGCAATGCTAAGGCATTGTCTTCCAATGACCGACCTGCTGAAGAAGTCAGCCGCCCTTGGGATAAAGGTCGAGACGGGTTTGTACTATCTGATGGCGCAGGTGCACTGGTTTTGGAAGAGTTGGAGCACGCAAAAGCGCGTGGTGCAACAATCTATGCTGAGCTAACCGGCTTTGGTATGAGTGATGATGCCTTCCATATTACTTCGCCTATTGAAGATGGTTCAGGCGCAAGAACCGCTATGGAAAATGCTATCAACGATGCAGGAATAGAACCAGAATCGATTGATTATATTAATGCTCACGGCACCTCAACTCCGCTTGGTGATGTGGCAGAATGCAAAGCGATCAAAGACCTGTTTAAAGAACATTCTAGCTCTTTGCTTGTTAGTTCAACCAAGTCAATGACTGGTCACTTGTTAGGGGCTGCTGGCGCGATTGAGGCAATCTTTTCTGTAAAAGCTATCACTGATCAAGTAGCGCCACCAACGATTAACCTCGATGAGCCTGAAGAAGGGTGTGATTTGGATTTCGTGGCACATACTGCCAGGAAAGCTCCGATAAAAGCTGCTCTATCGAACTCCTTTGGTTTTGGCGGTACTAATGGCACTTTAATCTTTCAGGCCTTGGAAGATTAGAAATGAAAACGCGAGCTCACTTAACGTTAGTCAATGAGCTTGAGACCTCGGCAATCGATATCGCTGATCGGGGCCTTGCCTACGGAGATGGTTTATTTGAAACGCTTAGAGTGGTCGATGGAAAAATTCCTCTTCTAAGTTATCATCTGGAACGATTTAAACGTGGCACTAAGGCGCTTGATTTAGGTGAAACTGAAATGCTTGCTGGTAAGTTTGAGCGTTATGTTGGCTTGGCTTTGAAAGACCTGACTAAAGCCGCTCACCTTAAGCGAGCGATAATCAAAGTGATTCTTACGCGTGGACAAGGTGGTCGAGGTTATACGCCACCCGATGAGCCGGAACTAAACTTTATCACTCAAGTCTTTGAGTCTCCCGAATTTCCTGAGACAAACTCCGCCCAGGGAATTACTCTCCATTTATGTGACCATAAGCTCTCGCATCAGCCAGTTCTGGCAGGGATAAAACACCTCAATCGTCTAGATCAGGTGCTTGCTTCAAAGGATTTGGCTAAGTCAGGGTATGAAGAAGGCTTGATGTTGGACTACAAGAATAATGTGGTAGAAGGCACTAAAAGCAATCTACTCATTTTCACAGGCAAAGATATTATTACTCCGAATATATCGGGTGCCGGTGTGGCGGGTACTTTACGTCAATATCTACTCGATAACGCTGCTTTAACAGGGCTAGCGCTTCGTGAAGCGGAAATTAGTATCGAGGACTCAAAGTCTGCAGACGGTTTAGCTGTTATCAATAGTGTCTTTGGTCTTTGGCCAGTGAAAGAATTTGCTGGTAAGCGCTATGCAATACATAAAAATTGTGGAATCATTCAGTCTCATTTGAAGACTAGCTTTTCATATTAAATAACCTTTTTCGACATTAACTATCGTGCCTGCAAATCGCTCTTTTATCGCTCGTTTTATTCTGCTGCTTATTATTTTTGTGCTGATGCTCAGTGCCGGTATATATCGTTATTATCAATCTGAATTAGAGCGAGCAATAGCCTTTCCACGAGACGTTCTCGAAATAGAAATACCCAAAGGCAGTAGCTTCAACTCAGTGTTGAGGAACTTGATTGAAAAAGGGGCTGACATTAACCCCTGGGTCGCAAAGGTCTACGCAAAGCAAAATAAGCTTGCTAGTAAAATTAAAGCAGGTGAGTTCAGTCTACAAGGGCCTATGACGCTTCCTGCTATTTTTGAGTGGCTGACATCCAATAACCAGATTCGTTACCAGGTTCAGTTTATCGAAGGAACGAGCTACAGAGATGCCTTAAAGACCCTGGCGCTTCAAGAGAAGCTAAGTAAAACCTTGGAAGGGAAGAGCGATGATGAACTTATCCAGGCATTGAACTCTAAGAACGATATAAAGCACCTGGAAGGGCAGTTCTATCCTGATACTTATGCGTACCATAAAGGCGATACGGATCTATCAATCCTAAAGCGTGCTCATCAGCGTTTGCAGAACATTTTGCAAGAAGAATGGCAGGCTAGAGATAAAAGTACCGTATTGAAGGGCTCGTATGAAGCGCTTACCTTGGCTTCGATTGTGGAAAAAGAAACGGGAGCAGCACATGAGCGAACTGAAATCGCAGGTGTATTTAATAGGCGGCTGATTAAGGGAATGCGTCTACAAACGGACCCGACCGTCATCTATGGCTTAGGTGATCGCTATCAAGGCAATATCACCCGTAAGCACCTGAAAGAGCTGACGGCCTACAACACCTACCGAATAAAGGGCTTACCTCCTTCTCCTATCGCTTTAGTAGGGCGTAGTGCCATTCATGCAGCGCTGCACCCTAAAGAAGGCTCTAGCCTATATTTCGTCGCAAAAGGTGATGGCACTCATCAATTTTCAGCAACTATCGACGAGCATAACAATGCCGTTCGTAAGTACCAGTTAAGACGTCGCAAAGACTACCGTTCAAGCCAGTAAGGCTTGATTTCAGAGCAAGCTCAATTCCAAATAAGAAGGTACAGTGTGGACAAAGGTTTATTTATCACGATTGAAGGTGGCGAAGGCGTTGGCAAGTCTACCAACATCGCTTTTATTCAAGAAGCGTTAGCGTCAAAGGGAATTGAATCCATCATTACCCGAGAGCCTGGCGGAACGCATTTGGCCGAAGAGATTCGTGAAGTGCTCATTAAGAACCGGGAAGAAACAGTAGCGTCAGAAACCGAGTTACTTCTTATGTTTGCCGCACGCGCTCAGCACCTTCACCAAAAGATTTTACCTGCGTTGGAAAAAGGTGTTTGGGTGATTTCTGATCGTTTCACCGATGCAACTTATGCTTATCAATCTGGCGGGCGTGGTGTACCTTCTGAAAAAGTAGCCTTACTTGAAAACTTTGTTCAGGGAGACGTACGCCCAGACCTGACTCTTTTATTAGATGCTCCGATTGAAGTAGGCATGGCGCGTGCAAAAAATCGTGGTGCCCTAGATCGCTTTGAGGAAGAACAGGCAGAGTTTTTTAATAATGTTAGAGATAACTATTTAGCGCGTGCAGAAGCTGAGCCAAAGCGATTTAAAATAGTTGACGCAACACAAAGTTTGGAAGAGGTACAATCAAGTATTTCAGTCGTGCTTGAGAATATCCTGTAGGCAGAGCCTTCCATGGCTCGCAGGCGGGTTAGCACGGTGTAGATTCATATAAGGGATGGAACCCTCTGCCTACGTTCGATTGTTAAACACTATTCAATATCATTGCAACCACGATCACCTGTGGTACGGTTAGCAAAGGTAAATATAGTGCTGTCTTCCAAGACTTCATTGTGTCTTTTATTACCATCACTTCAGTGTAATCGGTCGCTACGCCTGTCATTAAAAATGCAAAGCTATTACCGGGGGCATTGGCTCGATTCATCAAGTCGGCCGCTATAGGGGTCGAGCCTTCGGAGCATACTTCAATGATTGTTGCTGCGATCAAGGTTGCTCCTAGACCAAGCAGCGTTGGCCCGAAGTAATTTTGGAAGTCCTCCAACGAAACGAAGCCTCTAATCGCTGACGCTAATAGAACACCAAATAACAACCAGCGGATCACCATTCTAGAACCGTTTAAGCCGCGCTTGCCGATATCAAGGGCTAGCGCTTGTGTCCATTCTACCGATGCAAATTTGGATTTAGCTTCACGCCAAAATTGAAAGTCTTCAGGCAAGTCATTCGCAACGCTATTTTGCGGAAGAGAGCCTTTCTGTTCTAGTCGATCAAACAACCAGCCGGTGGTAATTGCCAATACCATC
>NZ_LWFE01001097.1:0-4222 GCF_001635675.1 Oleiphilus sp. HI0061
CGCATTAGCAGCATTAACTTTTGGCTTAGTGGCAGGGCTGAAACCGGGGCCTTTAGGTGTGTTTGTGATTCATCAAACCATGTCAAAAGGTAATTACAATGGGTTTATGGCTAGCCTTGCACCTATTGTAACCGATGGGCCAATTATACTTCTGGCATTGCTGTTAACGTTGCAGCTTAATGATATAGGCTTGTTTATCTCTGCGATTTCTGTCTTTGGCTCTATGTACCTAGCTCTTATTGCATACAAAATACTTAAAACTCCAAACAACATCGACCCTAGTGTCGGGGGTAGCAAAAGCTCAAGCTTAGCTACGGCAGTAAAAATTAACTTCCTAAATCCAGCACCGTATATATTTTGGCTAACTATTGGCAGTAGCTATATTTTCATGGGCTCTAATATAGAGGCTGTTGTATTTATTGTTTGTACATTATTTAGTCTGTGTATTACGAAATTTTCTGTGGCTCTCTTTATTAAAGCCTTAGGAGAGCGGTTCAACCCGAGAGTTTACGCTGTCGTGCTTAAGTCGCTTTCTGTACCGTTGCTAATATTTAGTGGCCAGTTACTGTTTTCTGGTATCTCAATATGGCTGTAAATGGCATTGGCTATATCAATGACAGGCACGGCTACAAGTTTGTCGCCGCGCCTTTAAACTAGTGTTTGCTTTGTGCGATTTGCGTAATAAAGAATTTGATGGCTCACCAAATCATCGTCAAGTTTACTTAGCTTGGCTTAATACCTAAAACGGTTAAAGAAACAAATTGTAGAATTCAGGTGTAAAGCTAAGTCTTTAATGTTTATAATGTAAAGATTAACAAAGATTAAACATGCTCGGTAGTAGTACCGGTTGGCATAAAAGGAATATGAGAATATGAGAATTATTATCATTGGCGGTGGGCCGGCCGGGCTCTATTTTGCGAGTGCCATGAAAAAATTCAATCCTGGCTTTGACATCACCGTTTATGAGGCTAAAAATGAATCAATCAACTCATTTGGTTTAGGCTACACGCTACAGGGGCTGACCAAAGATTTGTTAGCGCATTTGGATGAGGATTATTTCACATCACTCTTTGCGAATAACACTCCGCCGAGACTCTCACAAGCCACCGTAAAAACCAATAACGACTGCCAAACCTTTAAGTTTTCTGATGGACACTGCGTTTCCCGTTTTGAATTGATGCGCTATTTCAGAAATAAAGCTACGTCACTCGGAATAACTATCGAAGAGAAAAAAGTGCTTCCATCTGAGCTAAGTCAGCTACAAGATTCCTGCGACTTATTGGTTGGAGCAGATGGCGTAAACAGCATTGTACGAAAAGAATATGCGGCTAAATTTGTCACACAGCAGCATGAAGCAAAAATAAAGTTTACTTGGTTTTATAACGACTCACCAAAACCTCAAACAAATGTCAGGTTTTACGTCATTAAAACATCTACCGGCTTCATTCAGTTGTCCTCCTACCCCCTAACGGACACCAGGCAGGCTGTTATCATTGAAATGACCGAAAAGTGCTTTCAATCGAGTCGCTTTCTCCAGCAAAGCCCAGCCGAAGCTATCCCCCATCTTAATAAGATATTCACCAGCGAAGAAGACAAAATTGACTTGGTTTCTACCAATTTGCCCTGGTTTTCTTTCAAGATGAATACCGTTAAACACCTTTTCCATGAAAATATGGTTCTAATTGGCGATGCGGCTTTTTCTTTCCACTATAGCGCGGGCGTTGGTTTGCAAACAGCATTTAACATGGCTAACGCATTAACAACATGCTTTCAGAGGTGTAATGACATCGACACCATTCTCAATCATTACTCAGAAATGACACCAATCGCATTGCGCGCCCCAATTGATAAATCTTTGAATGATATTAATTGGTTAGAAAATATAGACGAACATTTGCTAAACACCCCAGAACATCGGCTGATCGAACATTATTTAGAAAAAAACAAGTACACTAAATAATTGAAAATCCATTCAAACCAAAAGAGATTAAACCTTTGGAAAAAACCAGATTTAGCTACTGGTATCTGGCTTGTTATTTTGAAGGGGCCAAAGTGACTGACGCTAAGTTAAGGCTTAGTCCAAATTTTTAGTTATACCCACCTAGGTTAAATAATTTGGACATCCTACTAAAGCACTAAAACCTGGTGGGCCGCTGTGGTTAATATTGAGTGGGGAGGGTATGCGAATCTTTCCAAAAGGTGGGAAGAGTTTGTTTGATAAATTGTAGTCATGGATAAGGTGGACATTACTTTAGTAGTTAAAGCTGATGTTCCCTAGCATCGAGAATTCGCTTTCGTTCAGCTAGATTTAGTACCTTTTGACTTAAAAAGCGACCGCCTGTCGTATATCCTGAGAACTTACAAGAACGAATCAAAAACTGTATATAAAACAAGTGGCTAAGAAACTGGTGTAAAATCACGATATACGACATAGTGTCGCATTTCTTAATAGTTTTTGAATCTCGGACTTCTGCGGAATCCAGTCATGGTGTATGATTCGAGTAATATCAGAACGATTTTAAAAAAAGGATATACGACAGGTGGATATACGACCTTATGTCGTAGATTCAAATGTTATGTGGGTCGAGAGAGGTTCCAATTATCAAACTATTTATAAGCCCAGAATGGTCGAAGCTTACGTGGGAATCAGTGTTTAATGAAAAATTGGCTTTAGCTGATATATTGCCGAAAGAAGGTCGTGCATATCCTCTAGTATTCGATAAAAATGAGGAAAATGTTACATCTGGTGATGCAAATATATTATGGCTTCCGCCGCATTCTGAGCTTAATGGGTTAGATGACGGGCGCCCGTCAGAGATTTTGAAAGCACATATTATCCAAGGCAATCTGAGCCTTTTTAATAGCGCTAAATGTGAGTGGCTTTTTAAAGTTGTGCATACTGTTCCTTTGATCAGCCTTATTGAAAGTCAAAAGCAATCAGGCGAGACTGATAAAGAGCTTAAAGTCGGCACCTCTTATCTGGAACAAAGTCAAAAAATATTTAAGAGTGTCTTGGGTAAGTATATCTTGCTGCATTGTTGTATTGGGGAGGCGAGCTGTGATCTGCTTTATTCAATCGTGGGCAACGTATATTCAGCGCACTTTTTGTCGTTAGTAATGCCTCTAGGCTTCGATGCCAAAGCTGGTAGCTATGTGTTAAACAAAAAAGAAGTTGAGGTTCTTAATTGTGCCATAGATTCTGCGCAAGAAATCAAAGAATCTAGTTTGGTGGGCATAGGAGATCACGAGGTGTACGGGGTTGAATCTTTTTAATTTTCACATAACAAGTTGCTCAATTTGACGCCTGGCGGCGCAAATTAGCAAAGCGTTAAATGCCGGTAATCAGCATATCTATGGCATCGATGATTTCATAGCGATATTGTTCAAGTGAGTCTACTTCTGATTTTAGTAGTGACTTAGGTACAGTGGTCATCTGATTCGTCACAAGAACAAATTCTTCGCTGTCGATATTGATGGTAGGGCATAGCTTTTGGGCTGCTTTTTCGTTTACTTTTTTTGAAGGGGTTAGCGGTATAACCAGTCTAGAGTTTAAATCACTTAACAAGTTGTTCTGAACATCTACAAAATATGGGTAGGTTTTTTTGCTGCTTTTATCTTTATTCAGGTACAGCGTAAATTGGCTCATTAAAAACTCCTAAACGAGTCAGAGAATAAACCGTTTTCATCACTTAGCTTATTAAGTTCATCAATTGCATCTTTGTTTTCTTGAAGCCATTGCTCGCGCTGCGCGTTTTTCACTTGCACAATTAGAGCTTGTTCAAGTGTGGCAGATAAATTTATTTTCAAGCTTTTAGCTTGATTTAAAAGGTCGCTATTTACTGTTAAGTTGGTAGCTTTTTTAGGTGCTTGTTGGTCAAAAAATGTCTGCATGTTATTTGCTCCATATGCGCATATAATATGTGCATCTATGCTATTCCATAAAAAAGCATTTAACAAGCGCCTCCAACGGACAAATTTTACTGTCACCATTTTTGCGCTGCGCTGCAAAACTGCCGCCAGCAAAATTTGCTCGTTGAGGCGGGCGTTATGTGTATTAATGAATGGAATTCTTGCAATGAGCAAAGTAAAAATATTGGAGTATCCTAAGAAAGGAGAACCTGATTATAGCCATCTTAACCTCGTTGTAGAGTTTTTGCTTAGCTCAGGAAATAAGTCTGCCAACGAATATATTTGGGGTGTAAACAGAACGGGATACTTTTGT
>NZ_LWFE01001098.1:0-7232 GCF_001635675.1 Oleiphilus sp. HI0061
TTAGGCTATCAAGCACTCGCTATTACCGATGAATGTTCAGTCGCCGGTGTAGTCAAAGCACATACGGCGATAAAAGAGCATCAGCTACCAATAAAGCTGATTGTCGGCAGCCTCTTCCGCCTCGGCAAACATCTAGAATTGATACTACTCTGCCCCCATCGACAAGCTTATGCCGAGCTATGTCGCTTAATTACGAATGCTAGACGTCGAGCCAAGAAAGGTGAATACCAATTAACAGACTGGGATATCATGAGCATTCAGCATTGCCTGCTTATCTGGTTACCCAGCGGTAAGGCGCATGACCATTCCCAAGCCAAATGGCTGAAGAAGCATCACGCCAACAGACTTTGGCTTGGCTTACAGCGCCACCTGAAATACAACGATAAACAATATATCCAGCACTGCCAGCGTTTGGCCGAAAGTTGGGACTTAGCCATCACCGCCTGCGGTGGTGTATTAATGCATACCGCAACACGCCTACCGCTACAGCACGCTCTGACAGCCATCAGAAAAGGCCGTACCATTGCTCAGTCTGGCAAGCAGCTACTTAACAATACCGAGCGTTGTTTAAGGTCCAGACAGAAAATAAGCAAACTGTTTCGCGAGGAGTATTTACACGAAACTCTTGTTATCGCCCAACAATGCCAATTCAAGCTTAATGAACTTCGTTACGAATACCCTAGCGAGCTAGTCCCGAACAATGAAACACCCATCTCTTACCTGCGTACTTTAGTCACACAAGGCGTGAGGTTTCGTTTCCCTCAAGGTATTCCTGATCATATTCAGTCAACCATAGACAAAGAGCTGAATCTAATTGCAGAGCTGGACTATGCCTACTTCTTCCTAACGATCCACGACATTGTAATGTTCGCCAAACAAAGAGGAATTCTTTATCAAGGAAGAGGCTCTGCAGCCAACTCGGTAGTGTGTTATTGCCTGGAAATCACCTCTGTCGACCCTCGCCAGATATCTGTATTGTTTGAGCGCTTTATCAGTAAGGAGCGCAATGAGCCGCCTGATATCGACGTCGATTTCGAACACGAACGCCGTGAAGAAGTCATTCAGTATATTTATCAGAAATACGGCCGAGAACGAGCAGCCTTAGCTGCAAGCGTCATCACTTATCGCTTTAAAAGCGCCGTCAGGGATGTTGGTAAAGCCTTAGGTATCGCCGAAACACAACTTGAGTTTTTTATTAAGAACGTTAATCGACGTGACCACAGCTTGACTTGGCAGTCACAGATCATCGAATTAGGACTCAACCCAGACACAGGTAAAGGCCAGCAGTTTATTAATCTCGTTAATGAAATTATGGGATTTCCTCGTCACCTTTCACAACATGTTGGTGGCTTTGTCATTTCATCCGGACCGCTATACGAACTCGTACCTGTCGAAAATGCCAGTATGGAGGCACGTACCGTCATTCAATGGGATAAAGATGACCTCGAAAGCCTTGGACTACTGAAAGTCGATGTATTGGCGCTCGGTATGCTCAGCGCTATCCGTAAGACATTTTCCCTTATTCAACAATACCACCAACGAGACTTGAGCATCGCAGATATCACCCGTATGCAGGATGACCCAAAGGTTTATCAGATGATTCAGCGAGCCGACACTATTGGCGTGTTCCAGATCGAGTCTCGTGCACAGATGAGTATGCTGCCACGTTTAAAACCAGAAAATTATTATGACCTGGTGATTCAGATCGCTATTGTCAGACCCGGGCCAATACAGGGAGATATGGTTCACCCCTTCCTAAAGCGGCGTAATGGTGAAGAGAACATCGAATACCCTTCGGAAGCTGTTAAGGAAGTCTTATCCCGCACGCTGGGAGTACCCATTTTTCAGGAGCAAGTGATCAAGCTGGCTATGGTCGCCGCCGGATTTACCGGGGGCGAAGCTGATCAACTCAGACGCGCCATGGCCTCTTGGAAAAAGACGGGTAAGCTGATGCAATTTAGATCGAAACTGATTGAGGGGATGCTGGAAAGGGGCTATGAGCAAGCCTTTGCAGAACGGATTTTTGAACAAATCTGCGGCTTTGGAGAGTACGGTTTTCCTGAGAGTCATTCAGCTTCATTTGCCGTACTCGCATACGCTTCTGCATGGTTAAAGCATTACTACCCAGTTGAGTTCTACACATCCTTACTCAACAGCCTACCCATGGGTTTCTATAGCGTTTCACAGCTCGTACAAGACGCTGTACGCCACAACATTGAAGTACGCCCCGTATGTATTAACCAGTCAGATTATGACCATCGTTTAGAAAAACTGCCTGAAAAAGGCACTAGTCATTACAGCCACGCCATGAGGTTAGGCTTACGGCAGATAAAGAACCTCAGCGAAAAAGGCGCCAGGGAAATTCTCAGCAAACGCCCGAATGCTGGTTATCAAAATGCACAGGCACTTCATCAGCTGACATTGAACCAAAAGGACCTTGAGGCCCTCGCTTCTGCCAATGCTTTACAATGTTTTGCAGAAAACCGCTACGCAGCGCGCTGGGCGCTTATGAATCCGCCTCAAAACTTGGCACTACCTGAGCAAGATGCAAAGCTGCAAGTAAAAGAGGAAGCACAATACCAATACCGGCCGAGCAACTTTGACAACCTGATTGAAGATTACGCCTCGCTACAACTAAGCCTTGAGCAGCACCCTATTACCTTATTAGACCGTATAGGTTGCTTAGGAAAATTTACCCGATCAACACAGCTAGCAAAGATTAAACATCAATCCTTTGTTGATATAGCCGGTGTCGTCACAGGAAAACAATCCCCAGGAACCGCTTCAGGTGTAACCTTTATGACCTTGGAAGATGACACCGGAAACATCAATGTCGTTATTTGGGCAGGCACGGCGCGGGCACAAAAAAAAGCTTACTTGAGCGCAAAAATCCTCAAGATCAAAGGCATCCTGGAACGTGAAGGAGAAGTCACCCATGTGATTGCGGGCAAGCTAGAAGACATGACGGAACAATTAGCAGGCTTACAGAGTCGTTCTAGAGATTTTCATTAAGACGCGAGGTTTATCTACCTTCATCAATTTGCTGTGCAATAAAGCCATCAAAGTGGTCACCTAAAGTTGTGCTTGTATTCTTCGGCACTTTGTCACCTCTCGTATACCATTTAATACCCAATAATGGTTAAGCACCCATAACCAAGCAATCAAGTACGCATCCTTCAGTCGTCGGATACTCTTTCATAAGGTCTTATAAGCAAACTTTGTAGTTAGCTCTACTCTCAATCCCCAGCTTCAAAAATCGTTTCTACCATTGCAGAGGCAACTCCAGAGACTTCTACCCGATAATCGGTTTTGCCAAAACTAAGCACGGCTCCAATAAAGGTGCTGCCAATCGCGTCTAGCATCTGATCTGGCTCCAATTGCATGTTTTCACAAATTTCGGCAACTTGGTCCGAAAATTCCTGCAATACTTCTTGAGACAGTTCACTCATACATAACCTTCCTAAGCCAGAATAATTTTCTTAACCATAAGAGAATTACGTCTATAAAACAATGGATTACTTAACTTACCCCTAAGCTATAGGTACTTTGTCACTTTATACGTATAGTTAAAAGACTGCCTTTTTTATGCAAATTGAGGCTTATCTTCAAAAACCAACTAATATTAAGGGATAGGTTGAGGTTGCCTGTCGTATTACAGAAGGTCTCTTGCTATGTAATAAATTACTCGCAAACTAGAAATGGAGAAGAAGCTTACTGTGGTAGTCTCTCTACTTGCTCAAAAACTTTTTGCTCTCGCACTATTGGTCTTAATCTGCTTTTCACATGCCAACGCTCAAGGCGATGACAAATTGATCATATTTGTCGACAAAAGTTACCCGCCTCATATGTATCAAGTTGAAAAAACAGAAGCTGACGGTTTATATCCAAGACTACTAGAAGCAACCATCAAACAGGCCGGGCTCAAAACTGAAATTAAAGCGTTACCCTGGAAGCGCGCTTTATTGTATAGCGCAAGCGGCAAAGGCGCTGTCGGCGGCGCGTATAAAAGTGATGAGCGCATAAAAACCTACGATTACTCCGCACCACTGTACCAGGAAAAACTGGTTTTATTTATCAATAAAGATAAGCCTTTTGAATTCAATTCAATTGAAGACCTGAAAGGAAAGGTTGTTGGCGTTAATCGCGGCTGGTCCTATGGCCAAGCATTCGATACAGCCAGAGAAAATGGTTTATTCACTCCAAATGTACGTAATGACCCTCACGATAATTTTAAAATGCTCGCCCTGGGAAGAATCGACTGCGTCATACTAGATCAGATATCAGGCGATTCTTATACACGCATTTTGGGAATCGAAGATAAAGTGAGCGCTTTGCCCAATGCCTTTTCGATCAATGATGCTTACCTGATTATTCCTAAAGTACTTAAGATGACCCCATTTCTAAACCACTTTAATTCAGCACTTAGGCGCATACGCGAAGATGGCACTTATCAGAAAATCGTACAAACTTTCGTGCAAGAAGCCATGTTGGATTAACATGTATTTCTATTCCTAAATCATGTATCTGCAAAAAGTTATTAATTTTTCTTCCTCCGTGTAAACCTTTTCTAACTTCATTCGTTTACGCAATACAACCGACAAACAAATGGAGTTAGAAATGAATCAATCAAAGCTACTGGCTTATACCTTTGCCTTTTCAACCAGTCTTTTTGTGGCTGGCTGTGGCGACTCAAGTAACCAGGATGACACCGCACTAATGGGAGACTTGCAAGTCGCCGTCACCGACGCTGAAGAAGACTTTTTGACCTATCGAATTGAATTGGAATCCATACAACTCAAAAAAGCTAATGGCTCACTTGTCGAAGTGCTACCGCTTCAGAGTGAAATAGACTTTGTACAATATCAGGAGCTTTCTGAGCTTTTTGCCGTATTGTCTGTACCCGCAGGCGAATACCAAAGTGTTATATTGGGCCTGGATTACAGTGAGGCTGATATCGTTATTCAAGACGAAGAGGGTGCTTCTTATGAAGCTGCCATACAAGATGCCAATGGCAATGCGATTACTCAAATTGATGTGGAGCTAAATCTTAATGAAGGCAATAGCATCAATATATCCCCTTTCAAAACCGCTCAATTGACGCTTGATTTAGACTTGGCTGCCTCAAATACTATTGAGTCTTTCGAGCCACCCTTAGTAACTGTAGAGCCTTTCATGGTCGGCAGTACCGAGCTGGATATCGATAGGGAACATCGACTAAGGGGTTTACTCGAGAGTGTTGATCTGGCCACTAATACCATCGACATGAAACTAATTCCGATGCGCTTACGTCGCGGAACCTTTGGCGATTTCGACTTCCATGTCGATGACAATACACTGTATGAGATTGATGGCGTTGAGTACACGTCTGAAGAAGGCTTAAGCTTACTAGCAGAACAAGCTGAGGAGACCCCTCTTATTGCTTTTGGTGGCCCTTCAGAAGAAGGTGAGCAACGCTACTTGGCAACACAGGTACTCGCCGGTAACAGTGTTCCTTGGGCTGAACAAGATGTATTGAAAGGCATCATCACTGCACGCAGTGACTCAAGCATTTCGATTCAAGGTGCAGTCGTCGAGACTGGCGACCAGGCGGCTCACTTTCAGACAGAAGTCACACTGGCGGTTACTGAAGATACTGTTGTCACAGGTTATCGCTTAGGTGATGCCAGCATCGCCAATTTATCGGTAGGGCAACGAATACTAGCGTTGGGTGAATTTAACGCTGACAATAATGAATTCGATAGTAGTCAAGGCCATATCAGAATGAAGCTCAATGCCATTGTGGGCGAAGTGGTGCAGGCATCTCCTTTGGAGTTGGATCTTAGCCATATCAACAAACGACCAATTGATCTTTTTGACTTTAGTGGCACAGGCCTTGATGCGGCTAATGATGCTTCACCTGAACAGTATGAAATCAACAGCTCTACACTGGATATTAGCGCTATCGAAGAAGATGAGTGGATGCAGGTACGCGGTTACCCCAGTTCTTTCGGCTCATCACCATCAGACTTTGACGCCTTAAGCATTATCAACCCGGACTTTAGCTCCCACCCTGCCCGAATGTTCGCTTTATGGCAGTCGCCTAGTACGACAGGGCTAACAATTGAGTCGAGTGAAATCGTATTATCACTTGAAGATGCTAGAACAAAGCTACACTTGAAAGGTATCCCCGGCTCAAGCCAGTTAAGCTTCTCTCCTGAAAAGCTTGTTAGTACTGCTGAAGAAGGACGTTTCAGTATTTTGATTCGCGGTGAAGGCGTCCATATGTTTACGGATTTTGACAGCTTTATTGGCTCGGCAAGTGAGTATCTACAAAATGGCCTTGCAGTGCATCAGTTAACTGCAACGGGGCAGTATACCGACAGCCTTAAGTCACTAGACGTAAATTATGTGACGCTACGTTTAAGCGAACCGCAGGACCTAGAGCAAGATCAGGAATAGAAAGAATTGGACTACACGACCATTCGTGTAGTCCAATAAACTAAAATCACTGTTTCGGGAAGCAAAGACAGAATGGGCAAACTGTGCAGGAAATAGAGCACTTTTTGAAAGAAGTCGAGCAACGGGCATTCCGTATGACCCAATTTGCTACGCGAAACGAAGCTGATGCGCTAGATATCGTACAAGAAGCGATGATCAAGCTCGTCAACAAGTATAGCAACAAGCCGCTTGCTGACTTGAGACCCCTATTCTTCAGAATATTGGAAAACAGCATTTTGGATTGGCACCGTAAGGAGCAGCTAAAAAAGAAAATATTCTTCTGGCGAATTGATGAAAGTGACGCCGAAAGCGAAGTCGAAATGGCTGACCTCAGCGCAGACCCACTGAACTTATTGGACAGTGAAAAACTAGGAGAACATTTACTTAAAGTCATCGAACAACTTCCAGTCAAGCAGCAGCAATGCTTCTTACTCAGGACGTGGGAAGGTTTATCGGTTCGGGAGACTGCAGAAGTAATGAAGATCAACGAAAATAGTGTGAAGAGCCATTACTTTCGCGCTATGGAAAAGCTGCGCTCATCAAAAGCGCAATTGCAGTAAACCAGAGTTCAGGTCAAGAGAATGAACGATAAAGAAATTCAACAACGAGCTAAGCAAGCGCTGGACGAAAGTACCCGGAATCTTTCCCCTAAAGTACAGCGCAGCCTATATCAAGCAAGACAAGACGCTATGGCACAAAATTCAAAGCCATGGTTTAGGCACCCCTTAGTAGGATTCACAGTGGCAGCAAGCTTT
>NZ_LWFE01001099.1:0-5801 GCF_001635675.1 Oleiphilus sp. HI0061
AGCTAGCCATTTCTTCTAGCATACGTTGATTTTCTTCAAGCGCGCCCGTTTTAACGTACTCCAAAGCTCTTAGCGGGGCTTGGGCCGCCAGCGCTAAAACCGAGTCTAACTCAGCTCCAGACAAGCTAAGCTCGTCTTTGTTCAGCGCCGCTTCTAGCCACTGCTTCGCTGCAGACGTTTCAGGTAACGAAAAGTCAATCACCTGACAACGAGAACGAATCGTTGGAAGTAACTGCCCCGAGCTATGTGATACTAAGATAATAACGGAATCGCCACTCGGTTCTTCAAGGGTTTTCAATAGCGCATTCGCCGCATTATGATTAAGTGATTCTGCAGGAGATAACACTGCGAGCTTTCGCCCCCCCTGCATGCTCGATTGCGCGAAAAACTCAACCATATTTCTAATCGCATCGACTTTAAGAATAGAGCTCCCTTCTTCGGGACCAATATGCTTATAGTCGGGGTGAGTTTCAGATTCGACAAGACGACACTGTTTACAAGTGCCGCAAGCTTGCTCAAGCTTTCCCTCAGACGTACTTTCACACAAAAGATACGCTGCTAGACTCTCCGCAAACTGTAGCTTACCGATTCCCTCAACACCATTTAACAAGAATGCGTGTGGAACTTTATTTTCTCTTACCTGCTTGAGCACACGCTCCCACTGAGCCGCCTGCCAAGGAAAAAATGACATTACCTGATTCCTTTAACCGTTTTAGCCAACACCAAAGACCAATTTTACCTTGATGACATCAAGACTGATATTGCTTTCGCTCTAAGTCACTCGTCACTCGCTCTAAAATACGATAGAGGTATTGCGGTGCGATAGAATGAATACGTAATAAATATTGCCTGGGCGTTTCACCCAGCGTTCTGCTATAGCCAATTCGAGCTAATACGTAGCAGCACATCATATATTTTTTCTCTGTCCAGGTATATTTGAAGGCATACTTTTGGCCCCACAAATAGATGGTGAATAAAATAAAAATAGCGACAAGCACATACGCAAATAAACTGGCGACACTTAAAAGGCTGTACTCCCCTAATACCGAACTGACAAACTTTTTATGCTCTCCCTGATTGTAATTCACTACCCATTTTTGCCAGCCATAACTCATTTTATCAACATATTGCCCCACCCACTTAACAAGCGCTAATTGCTGCCCAACTGATGAAAGTGGTGAGTCTTCAAGAAAGCCTTCTTTCTCGCGAAAGGCATCAGCCCCACCATCCAATATTCTTTCTGGTGCAACCATCGAGGTAGGGTCAGCCCTAAACCAACCTTTACCAACTATGTACACTTCAACCCAAGCATGCGCATCGTATTGATGGACAACCATATATTTTCCATTATCGCGCAACTCTCCACCTTGATACCCGATCACTACGCGAGCAGGAATATTTGCAAGCCGTAACATGTAAGCGAGGCTCCCTGCATAATGCGCGCAGAACCCCGTTTTTGTATCAAACATAAACTCATCGACGAAGTGCTCACCAGTCGTCTCGGGTTTAAGGGTGTAATAAAAATTCTGCTTGGCGAAGTTTTCCATTAGGGCTCGAAAGAGTGCTTCAGGTTCAGGGTATCGCGCCTTCATCTGCGCGATATATTGCTGTGTTCGAGGGTTGCTAGATGCACCTGGTCGCTGCAAATCTTGTACAACGGGCGTTCTGATTCGATCCACCCCCTTAAGCTCGGATAAAAAGGGTAATGAGCCAACCGCTATCCCAAGACTCTCTTGATAACTCAACTTGTATCGCGTCGCCTGAATGGCATCGTTTTTTAGGCTAAAAATGCCCATCTCACCTTTCAGTAAGTTACTACTTAAGGGCTGCCCATCATCGAGAGCAAAAGCCCAACGATTTTGATGCGGTTCTAGCATCACCTGGTAAGTAGCGCCGTCATGAGAATAAAGTTGGCCTGGGTCAATTTTATAGCGACTGACCGGATAATACTCAATACTTTGCCGCCACTCTCTGCCGTCAAACTCGTCGAGTACTAAACCTCGCCAATAAAGGTTTGACTTGGCGGGGACAACACCACTGAAATCTGCTCTAAAAGCCACTTCGGAAGACTTGGTAAGTGAGGCAATATCGCCAGGAGACATAACATTGCTAATACCTGTCTTTCCTTGCTGAGTTTTGAAAGGCATATGCCACAACGGAGCTATACGAGGAAAGAATAAAAACAGCACTATGACAAGAGGTATAGACACGGCCATGAGTTTGAAAAGCATTTTACCCAAAGTAGAAATACCACGCTTCCCTAAAGAAAATTCAGCGCCTATATTCTGGGATAGCAACACGTAAAAGCAAACAGCTATCAGTAGCAACTGCAACAGCGTATGAAATACACCCTGACTAAATAGAAACGAGACACAACTTAAATACAGCATCGTAAAAATACTTGTAAACAACTCTTTGTCAGCCTTGATCTCTAGAAACTTCAACACAGCTGTCAGAAACAAAAAGGCGCCAGCCATTTCAACAGAAAAGTTGGTTTTATAGTGCGCGACAAACACCGCGCAAGAAGCAAGCGTTAAGCATGTTTTGACAAATGTGCTTACCGGCGGGCTATTTCGCTTATAAGCTATAAAACGATAGACACAGATGAATAACGTAAAAACGATTAGCCATATGGGAAGATGATCACTGTGTGATATCAGCTGTAAGATGATAACTAATAGCAAGGCGCCAACCGGCTGCGCACGGACCGCAAATACGTTGCTCTGTCCGCTGATCACTGCTTTGTCATCACCTTCTCTTAAGTCTTTCTGCATTATCAAGCCACTAATATGATCACGTGCAAATTAATATAAGGCTAGCTGTTTAAGGCAGGCATAATAGTGCGCCTCACTTGAATCAGGTTCAATCACTATCACCGGTAACTCAAGACCAAAAGCTTGCTTAGCCTTGTACAGCCGAGTTATTTTCTCACACATAAACTGTAAGCGTTGCTCTTTTCCGTAGGGTTCATAATCTTGCCAACGTACACGGCTTGCATCTGAAGCAGTTAAGTCATTATCTTTAACCACTAGCAATTCAGAGCTTGCATATTTTTTCCAGTTAATACGCTGCATAGAATCGCCCGCTTGATAAGCAAGAAGCGAATTATAGTCATCGGACCTTTGATCGCTCCTCAAACCTTTTTCAGCGCTATTCTCTGCTTTTGTAGGACTCCCTTCTACAGGTTTTGGGTAAACGAGTAGCGAGGCATCCAGTTTCAGCCATGTCCAGGCTCGAACCAGCCCAAAGGGAAAGCACGACTCCAAACGCAATCTTTTTAAGGTATGGTATCCCCGGTTTTTAAGTCCACCTTGAACCGGATATTCATTAAGATTATTCGTTACCGGAGGGACGGCACTCATTTGTCCTGCATCAAAGCCCACTTTAAGACCAAATGCCACTCCCTGCTCTTTTCTGTATTTCACGTAAAAGTAGCCGCGCTCCCCCTCAAATACACCCTCTTCTTTACCACTACTAATTTCAAGCCCGGACATATTCAAAAAACACATCCAGATAGAGAAAAAGAAAATCGCACCTAAGAAGAATGTAAATAGGTAAATAAGGCTATTCTGATAATTAATTGCCGTTATCAGCATCAACAACAAAAGTAACAGATAAGCAAAACCCGCACGCGAGGGGAAAATGTATATATTTTTTTGGGATAATCGAAAATAGTCACTTCGCTTACTGCGTGACGCAATCATCTCACCAACTCGTTCAGCTAAGGGCAACTTCAACTAGACACATCCCGCATAATTACTTTTCTTAACAGAAACATAGACTATAAACCTTGCATTAGCAGATCTCAGCCTAAATAATTACAGTATAGCTGACAGGTTGCTCACTTTTTCACCTGTTATTCTGCTGATCGTATAATATCGCAGGCACCGAATATGAACACTAGCTCTAGCATCATCCTAAAAGCGTCACCTTTATTACTACTGCCACTAATGGCTGGCGCAGAAGTTAAATCTCTTAGCAGTTCAGAGTTAACCGAAACCTATATCAAGGACTCGACAATTATTGTTACGCCTAAAAAGCAGGAAATTGAGACAACTCAAAAAACCTACTCCAGCCTGACAATTGCCCCGGTTGAAAATGTAGACCAGGATATGGATAAGCTAGGGCACCAACAGAACCACGTCGATGGCACTGCCAGCTCTGTCCTACTCAGTGAAGAAATGCTACGAAATGCAGCGATTGCTTCAGCAACCATCGCGCCTATTGACGTTGTGATCCCAACCTACGACGAGGTTAACACTCGCACAATGGAAGAAGTCATGAACGATACACGCTACGCGGTACCCGAGGGTGATTTCGACTTTGTCTATATTGGTGGCGACGGTGCCAACGATCTTGGGCTAAGTAGACAGGACAATCAACTTACCTTTTCAATTGGCAACCTTCCTCAAATTGACAAGATTGAACTTCCTCACGGTATTGATGAAGGTCCGCTTCAAATTACCCCCCGCGTTGGCGGCGGATTTGACCTAACCATTAATATACCTGATCAAAATTAGTAAAAGCTCATATAGCAGTCTATTTTTTTCTAACCTAATAGGCTGCTAAACCCACCTTCTCACTTGTTCGCAATACTCCCTGTAACTCGCCCCAAAGATCTTTACCAAAGCACGCTCTTCGGGCTTTATTTGAATTGCCGTCATGACATAGACGTACAATGCAAACACTAAGAAGTTAAAAGGGTTTGCCAAATACACAGCCCAAGCAAGCAACAGCGCTGCCATACCCACATACATTGGATTTCTCGAGTACTTATAAACTCCATCAACCACAAGCGTGGTCGCATTTTCAGGTTTAATAGGGTTAACGGTTGTTTTATTTTTCCAGAAGCTAAATACCGCTGGCATTAAGAAAAACACAGACGCAAGCCCCAAGACAGCCATAACAATACCAGCCAAGAGCCCAAACCGATATAGACTCACTGAAATCAAAGTATCCAGCCCATACATAATGCCTGCTGCAATCAGTGTTTGAAGTGGTGGAGGAATCCGAATATTCACGAGAACATATACCTATAAGTTAACTTTTATTAGCTACTAACGGGTTCAACTATTGCAATGATTAAAATGCTAGTTTAGAGTAGCGCACCTTTCTGGGAGCGTAACAGGGTTTACACCATTTGCGAAGCTAGAAAGTTCAAAACGGAGAGGTGTCCGAGTGGCCGAAGGAGCACGCCTGGAAAGTGTGTATACCGCAAGGTATCGAGGGTTCGAATCCCTCCCTCTCCGCCAATTAGTTTCCTAACAACACCCTATCAACAAACAACCCTATCAAATGGTTAGATTCTGGTGTTTCTTGGGCGCTTTCTAATACCTCTGTTAAATGCCCATCATCATCTGTATATTTTTCTTTGTAGTAGGTCAGCCTGTCAATCAAAATATCTCGATCAACTTCAGGATGGAACTGGAATGCCCAGAATGGTTTGTTCGCAACTCTAAAGGCATGGCAGCAAATATCGGTATAGGCTAATTCTATGCAGCCTTCGGGTGCCGAAATCGCTTTTTGCTGATGAACCGATACTGCGAGAAAGTCATTTCTGATGCCACGAAAGACCTGATCTGAAGCAGCATGTTCGGTGAGAGATATTGGGATAGTGCCCATCTCGTAATTTTCTTTGTCATCAATAATTTCACGTCCCAATGCTTGGGCAGCTAACTGAAAACCAAAACAAGATGCAAATACAGGGGTTTCATTTTCGACACACTGTAAAAGCAAGCGTTCAGCGTGAGGCACGAAAGTATATGTTTCAGGCTCCAAGACATTTGCCTCACTGGCTCCAC
>NZ_LWFE01001100.1:0-19653 GCF_001635675.1 Oleiphilus sp. HI0061
TGGCTGATTCAACAGCTTGAACCAACAAAGACTTGGTTCAAGCTGTTGAATCAGAAACGCTACAAAAGAATGTCCCGGTACAATATCGCGACCCAGAAAACCGTTGGTTTGGTTTAACGACACGTACTCGCTCTATCTATGCGTCAAAAGAGCGCGCTAACCTAGCTGACATTCAAAACTATGAAGACTTGAGCAAACCCGTCTGGAAAGGCCGTATCTGTACCCGAAGCGGCAAGCACCCTTACAACCTTGCGCTGATCGCATCAATGATCGCTCATCACGGCGAAGCAGAAGCAAAAACCTGGTTACAAGGTGTAAAAGACAACCTGGCGAGACGTCCTCAAGGAAATGATCGAGCACAAGTAAAAGCAATCAACGAGGGTATTTGTGACCTGTCACTTGGCAACAATTATTATTTCGGCAAAATGTTAAACGACAAAGCACAGGTTGCTTGGGCAAACTCTGTCCACCTAACCTTTCCTAACCAAGGCAACCGAGGCACCCACGTGAATATCAGTGGCGTAGCACTTACTAAACACGCACCAAACAAAGAAAGTGCAATCAAGCTAATGGAGTTCCTAACACAGGACTATGCGCAAAGCCTCTATGCAGAACAAAACTTCGAGTATCCGGTTAATACTAAGGTTGAACCATCGAGCCTGGTAAAGTCTTGGGGTTCCTTCAAGTCAGATACACTGCCACTCGCAGATATTGCTAATCTAAGAAAGCGTGCAGCACAGTTAGTTGATGAAGTTGCCTTCGATGAATAATGACTCTAGATAAGCTAAGGCCATGGCTTTTAGAAAAATAAACTAAAGCGGCACTATGCCGCTTTTCGTTTTTAATGTATCTTGCTCAGCTCGGCGTAACTCGAATACTTTGAAGGTTTATCACTCTTGAATTTCAGACTAAACGCTCAAGAGCGTCCCTGGTTCATTTCATCTTTCATTATCGCAACCCTTATCGGTCTCCCGATTGTTGCGGTGGCTTACCTCGCTCTTTTTCCAGAGGAAAACGCCTGGCCGCACCTGCTTAATACAGTTTTACCTAGTTATCTGAAAAACACGCTGATTCTTATGCTTGGCGTTGGCTCCCTAACTTTTCTGGTTGGAACTGGCTCAGCTTGGCTTATTTCCATGTACGACTTCCCCGGCAAAAAGTGGCTGAGTTGGGCCTTATTACTCCCCTTTGCCGTACCCGCTTACGTCATCGCTTATACCTACACTGATTTTCTGGAATACGCAGGCCCCGTGCAATCAGCGCTTCGAGAGCTATTTGGCTGGAAGACCAGCAGAGATTATTGGTTCCCCGAAAT
Source organism: Oleiphilus sp. HI0061 (assembly GCF_001635675.1). Taxonomy (NCBI): domain Bacteria; kingdom Pseudomonadati; phylum Pseudomonadota; class Gammaproteobacteria; order Oceanospirillales; family Oleiphilaceae; genus Oleiphilus; species Oleiphilus sp. HI0061. The sequence continues at coordinate 1,316 of NZ_LWFE01001100.1, forward strand.
CAGAAGTATGGGGGGAGCTATTATCATGATGTCACTAGTACTCTACCCTTACGTCTACATGCTGGCACGCGCGGCCTTTCTTGAGCAGTCGATTTCCCTCTATCGCATTTCACGCAGTCTAGGCTCTACGCCCTTCCAGTTCTTTTATCGAGTATCCTTACCCATTGCACGGCCCGCTATTGCGGTTGGCCTGTCTTTAGTACTAATGGAGACACTTAACGACTTTGGAACGGTAGATTATTTCGCCGTCCAAACCTTAACAGCGGGTCTTTACGACACGTGGTTGAACATGGGCAACTTGGGTGGTGCAGCACAGATAGCCTTACTAATGATGGCTGTCGTGGTTATTCTTATTAGCTCTGAACGCTACTCTCGACGCAGACAAAAGCAATACCAGTCGCGCAACCAAGGCTCAACCATTCCAAGCCATAAGCTATATGGAATAAGGGCTTATCTGGCATTCGCAGTCGCCTTCTTACCGGTATTGTTAGGGTTTCTGTTTCCCTTCTCACTTCTAACGATTTATGCAGTCAAATACTTTGAAATATCCTGGCACAGCAATTTTATAGAGTACGCACTAAACAGTTTTGTTTTAGCCAGTATTGCCGCCTTTGCCACACTGGTTTTAGGCATCGTACTTACTTACAGCAAACGACTAAATTCCAATAAGCTCACTCAGCACCTGGTCAACTTCTCTAGCCTAGGCTACGCCATACCAGGCGCGGTGCTTGCGATCGGAATTATCATTCCCTTTGCTGCCTTCGATAATACCCTTGACGGTCTTATGAGAGAGCACTTTGATTTCTCAACAGGATTGATTTTGAGCGGTACGGCTTTCGCAATTGTATTTTCCTATTCTGTTCGCTTCTTAGCTGTCTCTTCAGGGTCCGTAGAGTCCAGCCTATCTAAAGTAACACCAAGCATGGACATGGCATCGCGCTCACTTGGCCATAATTATTTATCGACACTATTTAAAGTACACCTGCCCATTATCAAGCGGGGTGCTCTTACCGGCATGCTTGTCGTGTTTGTAGACTGTTTGAAAGAATTGCCTGCTACACTAATTTTACGGCCTTTTAATTTTGAAACACTGGCTACACAGGTTTACCAATTTGCTTCCGATGAGTTACTTGAGCAAAGCGCCTTGAGCGCACTAATCATCGTTGCAGTGGGTATTCTGCCAGTTATATTGTTAGACAAGAGTATTAGCCAAAAGTCCTAAGATACGAAGCAATTAGCAACCCAAACATTCATCGACTTAAGAGAAGTAAATAAGCAATATGAGCATCATCTGGATTTTAGTTGCCTTCATATTTGGCTTCATTGCGAAACAAATCACACTCCCACCCTTAGTTGGTTATCTAATTGCTGGCTTCTTGCTCCATGCAAGTGGCGTTACGCCAGAACCGACACTCGAGATGCTTGCAGACCTTGGCATTACGCTAATGCTGTTTACCATCGGGCTTAAAATTGATTTCAGACAGCTTATGAGGCCACAATTATGGTCCGGAACCTTTATTCATATGAGTGGGTGGATGATACTCCTACTTCCTTTGATAATTCTTTGCACAACTACCCTCAGCCACAGCTTATTTGATCTCAGTTTGTCGCAAAGCGCCATTATCGCTTTTGCTTTTAGTTTCAGTAGCACTGTTTGCGTCATTAAGATTTTGGAAGACAATGCGGAATTAAAATCCAAACACGGTGACCTCGCTGTCGGCGTACTAATCTGGCAAGATATTGCGGCTGTTCTGTTTCTATTCTTTGCAACCGGCAAATCACCAAGCCTTTGGGCATTTAGCTTGCTTGGCCTTTGGTTCCTTCGCCCTTTATTAAAAAGAATGATGGCCTCCAGCGGTCACGGAGAGTTGATCCCACTCTACGGTTTTTTACTTGCACTTGGCGGCCCGGAGCTTTTTGAGCTTGTCGACATGAAGGGTGACTTGGGTGCACTAGTCATGGGCATGCTACTCGCAGGCTTACCTAAATCTAACGAACTCTATAAGTCGTTAATGAGCTTCAAAGACCTCTTCCTAATCTGCTTCTTTTTGTCTATCGGGTTCACCGCGTTACCAACTTTGGAAATGTGGCTCGTCGCCTTAGGCTTGACTATTTTACTCCCCATCAAGTTATTGCTTTTCTTCTTTGTGTTTAATGCGGTTGGCTTACGCTTGCGTACCAGCTTCTTGTCAGCACTCTTGCTAGCCAACTACAGCGAATTCGGGTTGATCGTTGCCAGCTTAAGTGTTGATCAAAACTGGCTAAGCCATGAATGGTTGGTCATCATCGCCCTATCGACAACTCATTCGATGGTATTTAGCTCAATTATTTACAAGTTTGCACATCGAATATACGCAAACAAAAAAGACGCCTTCTCGCGTTTTGAACGTCCTTGTGATACCTCCCAACAAACCTTTTTACCTATCAAAGACAAAGAAGTCTTAATTGTCGGCATGGGGCGTGTTGGAAAAGGCGCTTATCATGAAGCAGAAAGGGATCTCCCCGGGAAGATCTGCGGTGTTGAGCTTGACCCAAAACGGGCACAGGGGTTCAAGGAACAAGGCATTAATATTATATGCGGTGATGGTGATGACATTGAGTTCTGGGAACAGGCCCCATTAAGCGACATAAAACTAATTATGTTAGCCCTGCCTTCAGTCAACGAGATGAAGAACATTATCTATCAGTTGAAGCATACTTCTTATTCAGGAAAAATTTCCGTCATTGCACAATATGAAGACCAACAAAAAGAGCTAATGGGTTTAGGTGCCGATATTGCTTTCAACTACTATGCAGAGGTAGGAACTGGCTTCGCTGAGGAAAGCATCCACTTATTAAAAGGGCAATAAGCTCTTTTACACAACACAAACCAAAATTTTATCGAACACGTCTTTCTTTTTATTCAGGAAGACTTCACTGCGAATAAGACTCTCTATTAAATAATTCTCTCGTGTTGTGACGACACGCGCTAACTTAAAGACCAAAGAGTTCGACTTCGAACTATTCTATTATATAATGATCGCTATTCAACATATTGAGACATTAAAGGAACATTGATCTTATAATGAATAAGGAACAACTGAATCTACTCGAAACACTGGAGAACAAAGGCGATTACGAACAACTAATTACGAATATTAGATTGATTCTACAAAGCGACCGTAAAAACTATGCGCACCCTTATATTAAGCGCTGGTGCGGCATTCGATGGAGAAATATATTTCTAACCGAAGCACTTCAAGACAATATTGCTTTAAAAAAAGCAGATAAAACCAAACTACTTGGCCGCAAAGACAAGCGACCAAACAAACAAAAACTTGCAGAACAGTTTTTGAGGGGCGATGAAATACGGGAATGGAAACTGGAAATCCCCGAATTTAAGAGCACAAATAGAGTTCGTAATACTACGCTAATATTCTCACCCGGTCTGTTGAATGGCATGTTGCCTGTTAGGGCTTTTCAAAACGCCTTCCCTAAAATCCAGGACGAGCTCGGTATAAGGATTATACGAGCAGACAATCACCCTATGCGCGGTTGCAGCTCTAATATTGATGACTTGATCGCCGCGATTGACCACGGTGCCGGATTAGCAGCTGACACAACAACAATCCCACCGTCCGAACAAAAGACACCCGGAGATATATTTTTAATTGGTTACAGCAAAGGTGCTCCCGATATCTACGAACTGCTCGCGCAGCGCCCCGATTTAAAAAACAAAATTCGCTGTATCTATAATTGGGGAGGAGCCATCGGTGGCTCCTATTTAGCGGATGACATATATAACTCGATTAAGAACCTAGACATCCCTAAAGTTGAAAAAGCATTAGCAAGCTTCTTATCGCTCATTTCACCCGCAATAAACCTCAAATCTGGCACGTTTAGACGTATGGATGAATACAATGTAAAAGAGGCGGTATATGATCTGACAACTAAAGCGCGAATGTCCTTCCTAGATCAGAATAGAGAATTATTTGATTCTTTAGACATCCCTATTTTTAACATCACGGGTTCGACAACAGCGCTGGAAGTACCTTATTTTCAAATGCAGGGCGTAATGGAGTTAAACAAATACGACGCTCATAATGATATGCAGCTTACCCAAGCTCAAGCAAAAATAAAGACCGGCATGTCAGCAGATCTAGCCATGTTAAACGCACATCATTGGGATATGTCCTACGATGCATTCCCTAAACTAATGAGATTTGGGTCACCAAACCTAGACCATCCCTTTCCGAAAGAGGCTGCCCTAAAAGCCATGATTAAGCTAGCTATTGAATTAGGCTTAATAGATTAGTAACTAACCAGGAAGGCAAAGGCTGAAGTCAATGCTAACCTCAGCCTTTTTAAAAGATGATCAAGATTAAACGTGAAGCACTTCATCAATTTCATACTCAACGATTCCGCTAGGCACCTGAACGCCTACGGTATCACCTTCTTCTTTACCAATAATCGCTCGAGCGATTGGTGAAGAAATAGAGATTTTGCCTGCCTTGATATCAGCCTCATCATCACCAACAATGTGATAACGAACTTCTTCATCCGTATCGATATTGATCAATGAAACCGTGGTACCAAAAATAACTTTTCCTGTATGAGGGATAGACTTAACATCGATAATCTGGGAGTTTGAAAGCTTACCTTCCAGCTCCTGAATTCGACCTTCTATAAAGCCTTGCTGCTCTCTCGCTGCATGATATTCAGCATTTTCTTTTAGATCACCGTGCTCACGCGCATCGGCAATCGCTTCGATAACCTGTGGGCGCTTTACAGTTTTCAATTCTACTAATTCTTCTTGAAGGGCTTTTTCGCCTTCAACAGTCATTGGAATTCGATTCATCTTCCTTCCTTTATTCTTTTACCATATTTAGTGAGAGCTCTTCTTTCAGTCACGCTTATACTCATCATCAACAAGCAATTAATTCGAGTTATCAAAAAAGAGCCATCTGTATAAACAGCTGAAAAAAATAACCCGAAGCATTAGCTCCGGGTTATAAAATAAACGAGTTTTCTAGTGTAAGTCTTGAAGTCTACGTACGTGCTTCTCAGCACCAAAACGAATAGCTCGTGCAGTTGCATCACCACCAGCAAGAGTCGTACTGTAAGCAATCTTCTTCTGCAAAGCAGATTGTCTGATTTGAGCAGAGTCTGCGATGGCTCGTCTACCTTCAGTAGTATTAACAATCAGGTCAATATCGCCATTCTTAATGGCATCAACAACATGCGGACGACCTTCTTGAACCTTATTAATAGACTCAACTTCCAAGCCTGCCTCTGCTAGCGCTTTCGCAGTACCGGAGGTTGCGACCAAAGCGAAACCAATTTCGTTAAGCAGGCGTGCCACTTCAATTACGCCTTCCTTATCAACTTCTCTCACGCTCAAGAACGCCTTACCGCCGCTCGGCAATACACCACCTGCAGCAATAACTCCTTTAGCAAAGGCTTCATCGAAGGTATCACCGATACCCATAACTTCACCCGTTGACTTCATTTCAGGGCCAAGGATCGGGTCAACAGATGGGAACTTGTTGAACGGGAAAACAGACTCTTTGACACTGAAGTGCTTAGGCACCACTTCCTCGGTAAAGCCCGCCTCTGCCAGGGTTTTACCTGCCATACAACGTGCAGCAACCTTCGCCAATGAAGTGCCAATAGCTTTAGAAACAAACGGTACTGTACGTGATGCTCGAGGGTTAACCTCGATCACGTAAATCAAACCATCCTGATAAGCCAACTGGACGTTCATCAAACCTACAACACCAAGTTCTAGACCCATAGCTTTAACGACTTCCTTCATCTCTTCCTGAACTTCTTGAGACAAGGTATATGGAGGCAATGAACAAGCCGAGTCACCCGAGTGTACACCCGCCTGCTCGATATGCTGCATGATTGAACCAATCACGACATCTTTACCATCACTAATGGCATCAATATCAACCTCAATCGCCGCGTTCAAGAAGTGGTCTAGCAAGACAGGGCTGTCGTTAGATACGCTAACCGCCTCCTTCATGTACTTAACTAGCTCAGCTTCGTTATAGACGATCTCCATTGCACGCCCGCCCAATACATAAGATGGACGAACAACTAGCGGATAACCGATTTCAGTCGCTTTAGTAATCGCTTCTTCATGGCTTCGAACCGTGGCATTTTCTGGCTGACGTAAGCCCAAGCGCTCAATCATTTGCTGGAAGCGCTCACGATCTTCTGCACGGTCGATTGCATCTGGGCTAGTACCAATAATTGGCACTCCAGCTTCTTCTAAACCACGCGCAAGCTTAAGTGGCGTCTGACCGCCATAATGCACAATCACGCCCTTTGGCTTCTCTAGCTGAACGATTTCTAATACGTCTTCCAGGGTAATTGACTCAAAGTACAAACGGTCTGAAGTATCGTAATCCGTTGAAACCGTCTCTGGGTTACAGTTGATCATGATGGTCTCGTAACCGTCTTCACGCATGGCAAAGGCAGCATGAACACAGCAGTAATCGAACTCAATACCCTGGCCAATACGGTTAGGGCCACCACCGATAACAATGATCTTTTCTTTGTCAGTAACCTGAGACTCACACTCTTCTTCATAGGTTGAGTACATGTAAGCCGTGTTCGATGAGAATTCTGCAGCACAGGTATCAACACGCTTATAGACAGGGCGAATATCGAAGCCCTGACGTAGCGTACGCAATTCTTTCTCGGTAATACCAAGTAGCTCTGCCAAACGGTGATCAGCAAAACCCTTACGCTTAAGACGAAGCATCGCTTCAGCAGTCATGTCTGTGCGTGTCATATTCGATACAACACACTCTTCTTCAATCAAATCTTCAATCTGAACCAGGAACCAAGGGTCGATGCCGCTTAGCTTGTAAATTTCATCAACCGACATGCCAGAACGGAAAGCATCACCGACATACCAGATACGCTCGGCACTCGGGTTACGAAGCTCTCGAATCATCTCTGATTTAGCATCTTCAGAAGCCAGATCCAATTTCGGCTCGAAGCCGTAAGAACCGACTTCCAAACCACGTAAAGCTTTCTGTAGCGATTCCTGGAAGGTTCGGCCAATAGACATAACCTCACCTACCGACTTCATCTGTGTCGTTAGAATCGGATCTGCCTGAGGGAACTTCTCGAAGGTAAAACGAGGAATCTTAGTGACAACATAATCGATTGATGGCTCGAATGAAGCCGGCGTTACGCCACCTGTAATATCATTCTGCAACTCATCCAGGGTATAACCAATCGCCAATTTAGCGGCAACTTTGGCAATCGGGAAACCGGTTGCTTTAGACGCCAAAGCAGATGAACGCGATACACGCGGGTTCATCTCGATAACCACCATACGGCCATCTTTCGGGTTCATACCAAACTGGACGTTTGAGCCACCAGTTTCAACACCAATCTCACGCAGTACTGCCAAAGAGGCATTACGCATTATTTGATATTCTTTATCGGTCAGCGTTTGTGCCGGTGCAACGGTAATCGAGTCACCGGTGTGAACACCCATCGCGTCAAAGTTTTCGATAGAACAGATAATGATACAGTTGTCGTTCTTGTCACGAACAACTTCCATTTCATATTCTTTCCAACCAATCAGGGACTCATCAATCAAAAGCTCGTTCGTGGGTGACAGGTCCAAACCACGCTCACAAATCTCTACGAACTCTTCTTTGTTATAAGCGATACCGCCACCACTTCCACCCATGGTGAAAGAAGGTCGAATAATACAAGGGAAGCCTAAAGAGTCTTGCACCTGAAGCGCTTCTTCCATGCTATGAGCAATCGCAGAACGCGGTGTTTCAAGGCCGATTGCCTTCATTGCTTTATCAAAGCGCTCACGATCTTCCGCTTTGTCGATGGTATCAGCATTCGCTCCAACCATTTCAACGTTGTACTTATCAAGCACACCTTCGCGCTCTAGGTCCAATGCACAGTTCAATGCAGTCTGACCACCCATTGTTGGCAACAACACGTCAGGGCGCTCTTTCTCGATAATCTTTTCAACTGTCTGCCAGGTAATCGGCTCGATATAAGTCGCATCGGCCATTGCAGGATCAGTCATAATGGTTGCCGGGTTAGAGTTAACCAAGATAACTCGATAACCCTCTTCGCGAAGCGCTTTACACGCTTGAGCACCTGAATAGTCAAACTCACAGGCCTGCCCGATGACGATAGGGCCGGCGCCTAGTATTAGAATACTCTTTATGTCGGTACGCTTTGGCATTTAATTCTTTCCGTTCTCTAAGAGTTAGGTTGTAAATAGCTAAGGTGCTCACTCACAACAAAATAGGTTCACTTTCAGCAAGTATTTTGCTGACTAAACAACAGTACTAATTACTTAGCACGAGCTCTCATCGTATCGATGAAGCGGTCAAACAAAGGCGCGACATCATGCGGGCCCGGGCTCGCTTCGGGATGGCCCTGGAAACTAAACGCTGGAGTATCCGTGCGTTCAATACCTTGTAAGGAACCATCAAATAGAGACTTATGTGTTGCTTTTAGACAATCTGGTAGTGAACTCTCGTCCACTGCAAAACCGTGGTTCTGACTGGTAATCATCACAGTTTTGTCTTCTAGATTCTGTACCGGATGGTTCGCACCGTGGTGACCAAACTTCATCTTTTCAGTCTTCGCGCCACTCGCTAGCGCAAGTAGCTGGTGACCTAAGCAAATGCCGAATACCGGAACCTTGGTTTCCAGTATGTCTTTGATTGCTGCAATCGCATAATCACATGGCTCTGGATCGCCCGGGCCGTTAGATAGAAACACTCCGTCAGGTGACATAGCCAGTACATCCGCAGCAGGCGTTTTCGCTGGAACAACTGTTAGTTTACAACCACGCTCCGCGAGCATTCTTAGAATGTTATTCTTAACACCAAAGTCATAAGCCACAACATGGAATTCTGTTTCGCTTTGCTCGCCATACCCGTCAGTTAGTGACCACTCAGCTTCTGTCCAAGAGGCCTGTTCAGTGCGTGTCACCTCTTTCGCCAAGTCCATACCTTTTAGACCAGGGAACGACTTCGCAGCGGCTAGCGCCTTTTCTTCACTAATGTCATCACCAGCGATAATGCAGCCATTCTGTGCACCTTTTTCACGCAAGATTCGCGTCAAACGGCGTGTATCAATATCTGCAATCGCGACAATGCCGTTTTCTTCAAGGTATTCGTTAAGAGGCTTTTCTGAACGCCAGCTACTCGCCAATAAAGGCAAGTTACGTATAACCAAGCCTGCTGACCAAATTTTATCTGACTCAACATCTTCGGCATTAACACCGGTATTTCCGATATGCGGATAAGTCAAAGTTACGATTTGTTTTGCATAGGAAGGGTCAGTCAGGATTTCTTGATACCCGGTCATCGCTGTATTAAATACAACTTCCCCGATGGTTTCACCGTCTGATCCAATGGAGACTCCTTTAAAAATGGAGCCATCTTCAAGTGCTAAAATTGCAGGTTTTGTCAACGCCAGTTCCTCGTCGTAATCGGCTAGGAGAGAATAATAAAGATACCGTCTTTAGGCGGGTTTGAAGTGGCCTTCAGAAACTACACGCTAGGTATAAGCGATAAGCATCTGGTCCCCGAGCAGGCATTCAAAGCAGCATTTTCACACAGATAAGTTGCAAAAAAGCGAGACGGAGCTTACCCCACCTCGCTTAAAATTCTTATACTTGCGCGCGCTTCAATGTTAACCCTGCTGATACATGCGGGCTTTGAATAGACAACCACTATTCAAACGGCGGCATTGTACACATTTATGACAATTATGTCTATCAGTGAGAGGCAGTTCATAGCGCATTTTTTAGCCAAGCCACTTATTTCAAATTCAGAACATCTCGCATTTCATACAAGCCAGGCTTCTGACTCTGCAACCAGGCTGCAGCACGAACTGCACCCCGAGCGAAAGACATACGGCTAGACGCTTTGTGAGTAATCTCTACACGCTCACCTTCGCCCAAAAACATCACGGTGTGATCACCGACAACATCACCACCACGAACGGTCGCAAAACCAATAGTTTCTTTATCACGTGCACCGGTTTGACCTTCTCGCCCATAAACCGCAACCGAGCGTAAATCCCGATCCAAACCATCGGCCACCGCTTGCCCCATCGCCAGTGCAGTACCAGAAGGCGCGTCAACCTTATGTCGATGATGAGCTTCGTAAACCTCAACATCGTAGTCGTCACCCAAAATTTCAGCCGCTTTTTGAAGCAGGTTCAGGCAAACATTTACGCCTGTACTAAAGTTGGCAGCCTTACACATTGCCGCAGAAGACTGAGCCAATAACAACTCCTCCTCTTCTTCAACGGTAAAGCCAGTCGTTCCGATAACAATACCCTTACCATGCTCCGCACATAACTTAGCATTTGCCAAGGTCGCTACGGGCGCAGTGAAGTCAATCAAGACATCGAACTGACCAATCACTTCAGACAAGCTACCTGAGACAACAACACCGTTCGCACCCACACCTGCTAACTCTCCAGCATCCGTTCCGACAAGGGAACTTTCTGGGCGCTCAATGGCTGCCGTTAGCTCTGCTTCAGAAGATAGACCCACGGCCTCAATTAACATTTTACCCATTCGACCAGCTGCACCGGTCACTGCAATTCTTGTCACTTTGTTTTTCCTTATTTATAGGCGAATAAACCGGCCCAACTACCTCTACGTCATTCTCGCGCAGATTCTCGTCATTCCCGCGCAGACGGGAATCCATTGTTTTGAACCCACCTCAGGTGCTGGAAAATGCTAGATCATTCTAAATACCATGATTTCCCCGTCGATACCTACTAATTGGGTGTATCTAACTCCGCGAGACAATGGATTCCTGCCTGCGCAGGAATGACGGTGGTGGAGGCAATAATCTAATTAGAACTCGTCATATCATCAAAAAAGCTTTTCACACCTTCAAACCAGGTATGCTTTTTTGGCGCGTGCTTTTTATCACCATGTTTATCTAGCGTATCCTGAAATTCGCGCAATAGGTCTTTCTGCTTTTTAGATAAGTTAACTGGCGTTTCAACAGTCACACGACACATCAAGTCACCAGCTGCACCACCGCGAACAGGGGCAACACCTTTGCCACGCAAGCGGAACATTTTGCCTGTCTGAGTCTCGGCCGGAATCTTCAATTTAACGCGACCATCTAGTGTAGGCACTTCCAGCTCACCACCCAGAGCAGCATCTACCAAGGAAATTGGCACATCGCAATACAAGGTCTTGCCATCGCGCACAAAGATCGGATGCTCTTTAACCGAAACCTGTACATATAAATCACCTGACGGCGCGCCATGCGTGCCCGCTTCACCCTCACCTGCCAAGCGAATTCGATCACCGGTATCGACACCCGGCGGAACCTTAACAGACAAAGTCTTGGTCTCTTCTATCACACCCGAACCGTGACATGAACGACAAGGATCTTTAATCATTGTTCCCTGGCCGCGACAATTTGGACAGGTCTGCTGCACAGAGAAAAAGCCTTGCTGCATTCTGACCTGGCCCGCACCATTACAAGTACCACAATGCTCAGGCTTAGAACCTTTTGCAGCACCCGAGCCATTACAAGGCTTACAGGTCACATGAGTTGGTACGCGAATTTTTACTGTTGTACCCTTAACGGCATCTTCCAAGTCCAAGTCGAGGGTATAACGTAAATCAGCACCACGAGCGCTACGCTGGCGGCCACCGCCACCTCCGCCGCCACCGAAAATATCACCGAAAACATCACCAAAAATATCGCTAAAGTTACCATTACCACCACTAAAGCCACCGCCACCAGCTTGCGGGTCAACACCTGCGTGACCATACTGATCATAAGCGCCACGCTTCTGCTCATCAGAAAGGATCTCATAAGCCTCAGTTGCTTCTTTAAACTTTTCTTCTGCTTGAGCATCATCCGGGTTGCGGTCCGGGTGGTACTTCATCGCCAAGCGTCTGTAGGCCTTCTTAACTTCCTTCGCATCAGCTGAGCGTTCAATACCCAGAACTTCGTAATAATCTCGTTTCGACATATGCAACAACCGTATTCAATAAAACCGTAAATAAAACTCTTCCCCGACCTCTGCCGAAGGATGAATCATTTTGCTAGCGCAGCTCTCAATAGCTCTATTGCGCATTAATACAAACTGACCTAGCAAAATAAACCTGAAGATATGCAAACGCGGAAGGCGATGCTTCCGCGTTCAAACGTAAGCTTTCAAACCAGAAGATTCAAAAATTACGCTATTTAAGTCTCAGAACAGGAGGGGCTACGCCCTCCTATCGACAACTTACTTCTTGTCGTCTTTAACTTCTTCAAACTCAGCGTCAACCACATTGTCGTCCGCTGCGCCAGCTGGCTCTTCTGCTGCACCGCCTTGCGCTGCTGCTTCTGGGCCTGCGCCCGCTGCTGCTTGCTCAGCATACATCTTTTGAGCCAAACCTGATGAAGCTTCAGTCAATGCCTGAGTCTTCGCTTCGATATCTGCCTTATCATCACCCTTAAGCGCTTCTTCAAGGTCAGTAATCGCAGCTTCAATCGCAGTTTTCTCTTCTTCAGTCGCCTTATCACCAGCTTCTTCTAGAGTCTTCTTAGTCGCATGAACAATCGCATCACCTTGGTTACGCGCAGTCACTAGCTCTTCGAACTGGCGATCGGCATCAGCATTTGCTTCTGCATCATTTACCATTTGCTCGACTTCATCATCAGATAGACCAGAAGAAGCTTTAATCACGATAGACTGCTCTTTACCTGTCGCCTTGTCTTTCGCCGATACGTTCAAGATACCGTTTGCATCGATGTCAAAAGTCACTTCGATCTGAGGCATACCACGAGGGCCCGCAGGAATATCTGACAAGTCGAAACGTCCCAAAGATTTGTTCTGAGCCGCTTGCTTACGCTCACCCTGTACAACGTGAATCGTTACAGCAGACTGGTTATCTTCAGCCGTTGAGAAGATCTGGGACTTCTTACTTGGGATAGTCGTGTTCTTCTCGATCAATGCTGTGGCTACGCCACCCATTGTTTCGATACCCAAAGTTAATGGCGTAACGTCTAGTAGCAGTACGTCTGTTACGTCACCAGCCAATACCGCAGCCTGGATCGCTGCACCCATTGCTACCGCTTCGTCTGGGTTAACGTCTTTACGTGGCTCTCTGCCGAAGAACTCTTCAACCTTCTTCTGAACCAAAGGCATACGAGACTGACCACCAACCAAGATAACGTCGTCAATTTCTGAAGCGCTAAGACCTGCATCATTCAATGCAGTCTTACAAGGCGCTAAACTACGTTCAACCAAATCTTCAACTAGCGACTCTAGCTTCGAACGCGTCATTTTCACGTTAAGGTGCTTAGGACCTGACGCATCAGCCGTAATATAAGGAAGGTTTACATCTGTCTGTTGCGCACTTGAAAGCTCAACTTTTGCTTTTTCAGCCGCTTCTTTCAAACGCTGCATCGCTAGAGGATCACCTTTAAGGTCGATACCGCTATCTTTCTTGAACTCATCAGCCAAGTAATCGATTAGCGTCATATCGAAATCTTCACCACCCAAGAAGGTGTCACCGTTAGTCGCTAATACTTCAAACTGCTTCTCGCCATCAACGTCAGCAATTTCGATGATAGAAATATCAAAAGTACCACCACCCAAGTCATAAACAGCAATTGTTGAATCGCCTTTGCTCTTATCTAAACCGAACGCTAGTGCTGCTGCAGTTGGCTCGTTGATAATACGCTTAACATCTAGACCAGCAATTTTACCGGCATCCTTAGTTGCCTGACGCTGAGAATCGTTAAAGTAAGCAGGAACTGTAATTACCGCTTCAGTTACTGACTCGCCTAGAAAGTCTTCAGCCGTTTTCTTCATCTTCTTCAAGATTTCTGCAGAGATCTGAGGTGGCGCTTTCTTATCGCCCTTAACTTCTACCCACGCATCACCATTGTCAGCTTTAGAAATGGTGTAAGGCACCATTGAGATGTCTTTCTGTACAACTTCATCTTCAAAACGACGACCAATTAAACGCTTGATCGCAAACAAAGTATTAGTCGGGTTCGTTACTGCCTGACGCTTAGCTGGCTGACCAACCAAGATTTCGTTATCGTCAGTGAATGCAATGATTGAAGGTGTGGTACGATCGCCTTCTGCATTTTCAATAACTTTTGGCTTTTCGCCATCTAGCAATGAAATACATGAGTTAGTTGTACCTAAGTCAATTCCGATTATTTTGCCCATTGATTTACTCCCGTTCTCTAATTTCTAAATTCTGTTGGTAAGGCTTAATGGCTTTTTTCATCTTAAGCCTTAGCGCCTATATTTTTGGGTTAACGCTTATATTTGGCCGAAATTTCCATTTTCAAGCTTTAAACCATTATTTTGTACTTTTTTTGTGCGTTTATTTGGATACAACAACCATTGCCGGTCTGACCAAACGACCATTCAAGGTATAACCTTTCTGCATTGCTGCAATCACTGTATTTGGCTCTGCATCCGGCGCAGGAACCATTGACATCGCCTCGTGCAACGTTGGATCAAATGGGTGACCAACCGGGTCAACCTGCTCCAGATTAAACTTCTGCACGCCACTCAAAAACATCGAAAGCGTCATTTCTACACCTTCGCGCAAGGTCGTCATTTCATTACCCGCTGCAACTTCCGCCTCTACCGCTTTCTCTAAGCCGTCGATGACAGGCAATAATTCTTTGGCAAATTTTTCCAAAGCAAATTTATGCGCTTTCTCTACATCCTGCTCTGCTCTGCGGCGAACATTCTGCACTTCAGCTTTGGCACGAATTGCCTGATCTTTAAGATCTTCAATTTGCTTCGCCAAAGACTCAGCCTCAGCCTGCCAATCCTTGCCATCTGCCTCAGCATTCTGCTCAGGGCCACTAGTTTCGACTTCTTCCTGAGCAGCTTCCACAGCCTCTTGAGCTGCCTCTACAATATGCTCTTCATTTGAATTATTTTCGTTTTCTACGCTCACCTGCGCCTCCACTGACCACAACTCTGCTATTTCGCTTATCAATCTCAAAACAGCAGTTAATCAAACTAATTAACGTTACGCAGCACATGCTGCACACCCTGACATAGCGACTTTCAAATGCTCTACGTGCACTTAAGCATCGCCAGTAATAAATAAGTTGGTGCCTATATGGGGGCCACTCTGAAAAGTTTCAAGTCACCACCAAGTTATTTTTTAACTGCATTTAATCTCGGCCTGAAAGAATAATATTTATCTTTACCAACTGGTTATAGATACAGTAATATTTAGCAAATTTTGATTTGCATATCCAGACACGGAAAAATAACCATGCTTAGCCAACTCAAAGTCTCCAACTTCGCCATCGCTGACCACCTGGAAGTTTTATTCAACAACGGCATGACCGTACTCAGCGGAGAAACCGGAGCTGGTAAATCAATTATTCTCGACGCATTAGGCTTGGCGCTTGGCGACAGGGCTGATACGAGCATGGTGCGTCACGGAGAGCCCAAGGCTGAAATTTCTGCAGCCTTTGAGTTAGACAAACACCCCAAGGCACTTGAATGGCTTAAAGACCACGACCTGGAAGAAGGCGAGCAATGTATATTGCGCAGAGTCATCACAGCCGAGGGCCGCTCGCGCAGCTATATAAATGGCCACCCTAGCCCTCTACAGAATTTAAAATCAATTGGCGAGCTACTGATTGATATTCACAGCCAACACGAACACCAATCCTTACTTAACAAAGATAACCACCGGGTGATTGTCGACAACTTTGGCCAACTACAAAGTACCTCAGACAAGGTTTCCAGCGCTTTTAATAAATGGTCAAGTCAAGCTAAGCACCTATCTAAACTTGAAAACAACCAGGATGAGATTACTGCCCGCATTCACCTCATTACCTTTCAACTTGAAGAGCTCGAGGCACTGGGCCTACAAGAAGGTGAAGTTGAGCAGCTCGAAAAAGAGCAATCCCAGCTAGCAAATGCAGAACTGCTTTTGAGTAGAGCACATGAAGCTCTAGCGTTATGTTCAGAGGGTGATGCTAATGCCGCCAGCATGGTTTCTTCAGCCTCCTCATCACTACACAACCTACCCAGCGAAAATCATGAGATTAGTGAAGCACTCAACATGCTGAATGAAGCGCAAATCCAAATTGAAGAGGCAGGTAGTAATTTACGCCATTTTATCGACTCATTTGAACTCAACCCAGCACGCCTGCAAGAAATCGAAGAACGCCTAAGCACTGCTTACCAGTTAGCAAGAAAACACCGCTGTGAACCCACTGAGCTGTTAACCATACAAAACAAACTCAGCAAAGAACTACATGACTTTAATAATGGCGACCAAAATCTGGAGCAACTGCAAGCTGAAGTAATCGAATTGGAAAACACTTACCGGGCCTTAGCTGAAACGCAGCGTCAGAAGCGTATAAAGTGTGCCAGCTCTTTAGAAAAGAAAATATGTGAGCAGCTAGCATTGATGGATATGAAGTCAGTGAAGTTCTGCGTCAGCCTAACACCTCTCGATAACAGCAAGGTAAGCCAGCACGGTCTGGATACCGTCGAATTCCTGATTAGCACCAATCCTGGACAGCCCCCCAAAGCCATCAACAAAGTTGCCTCAGGCGGTGAGCTGTCCCGAATCAGCTTAGCGATTCAAGTCATTGTCGCTCAAAACTCGACCATTCCAACACTGGTTTTCGATGAGGTGGATGTAGGCATTGGCGGCGGCACAGCACAAATTGTTGGCCGACTACTCAAATCGCTAGGCAAGAATGGACAAATCATTTGCGTTACCCACCTGCCACAAGTTGCCTCACAAGGTGACAACCATTATTTCATTAGCAAGAAATCAATTGACGGAAAAGTTAGCTCTTCGATTGACTTGCTTAATAAGAAAGCCAGAACCGAGGAAGTTGCTCGCATGCTAGGCGGTATTGAAATGACCGAGCAGACACTTGCTCATGCCAGGGAGATGTTGGAGACCGCATAAAAACTATAAACCACCGAGAACACTGAGCAACTTTCAGCCTTCACAGAGAAAAGCTTTTAAGACTTTTCTTTTTTCTCGGTGAAGCGTAGCGCCCTGTATCCTCTGTGGTTAATTATTCTTTATAAAAAAAGCCGCCTCAAAGAGCGGCTTTAGAAAACACAGTAATATCAAATCTTACTTCTTGGGACGAACATACAGCGTAAGGTTGTGATCGACTAATTCATAACCATGCTCTTCTGCAATTTCATGCTGACGCCTTTCAATAACAGGGTCTAGAAACTCAATAACTTTACCGCTTTCGGTATCGACCATATGGTCATGATGATCATCTTTCGCCAACTCGAATACCGCATGTCCACCCTCAAAGTTATGACGCAAGACCAGACCGGCAGCCTCAAACTGGGTAAGTACACGATAAACGGTCGCCAAACCTACATCATCACCCGATTCCAATAAAGCCTTATAGACATCTTCCGCACTCATATGGTGCTCATCAGCTTCTTCCAAAAGCCCCAATACTTTTAATCGTGGTAAGGTAACTTTCAAACCAACTTTTTTTAACTCTGAGTTGTCTGGCATGATTTATTTGTAATCCTATTCACAGCGTTTGCACGAATCAGGTATCATGCCTCGCTATAATGTTAGTTTCTTCTTTACAACATACTTTGCTTGCGTTTCGCCTATCTTCATAAAGATCAGCCGAAAACATTGTAAAGCAAAGATAATGGAATTCAAAAATTAGATGCAAAAGTTTTTAATTATTATTCTCACCGCTTTAAGCATAAGCGCCTGTAGCTTTCCTGGCGTTTTCAAAATCAATGTCCAGCAAGGCAACATCATCACCCAAGACATGCTCGACACATTAAAAGCAGGTATGACTAAAAAACAGGTTCACTTCGTATTAGGTGCTCCCGTTCTAGACAACACCTTCGATACAGAACTCGAAAACTACGTATACACCTATCAAGTTGCGGGCGGTGAAATCGAGAAACAAACCATAAAAGTCTACTATAGCCAAGGCGTGTACCAACGCTACGAAGGCACACTACTTGAGAGCAACCCAGCATATTAAGCGCTCTATTTAGTCTTTCTTTGCCGCCCGATTTAAGCGAGCCTGTTTAGGGTCGATCATTAATGGGCGGTAAATTTCAATACGATCCCCTTCTTTCAGCTCCTGCTCCAGTGGTTTACGAACCGCTTTACCAAATATTCCCATATCGGCCTTATCGAAATCTATCTCAGGAAAAACCTTATCAATTCCCGAGTTTTTTGCCCCATCAAAAACGTTGGTACCCGGCTTCACCTCGACTGTTAGTATTTTCTGCTTATCAGGCGCGGCATAGGCAACTTCTATTTGGATCATATTTTCCATTATTTACGTTTCCTTAACGATATAATT
>NZ_LWFE01001101.1:0-12239 GCF_001635675.1 Oleiphilus sp. HI0061
AGGAATAAAATCAGCACTAGCTCCGAGACTATCGCTAGCCAAGTTTAGGACATCAACTAAGTGAGAGGGCACTCGGCCTTCCACTGATTTACGCTGCTTATCTAACTGCTTCTTAATAGCTGGAGTAGATTGATGAGGAATCGCAGCAACACTATCGCAGGCATCACAAACACCCGCCAATATGTTCTTAACACTACCACTGTCATCACTAAAGGGGACGTCTCTCAACTTAAACGTGGAATTTTGTACTGACTCACAGGTATGACAAAGAACCTTTCCCACATCACCCTCTTTTAATATTTTCATAACTGGCCTCATTGATGCACACTTATAAACACAGCATTTGGTTCTATAAAAAACCACTTTATATACCATGACTGGCGCCGATACCGAGTCTTAATAAGGTGCACATTTATACTTTGATCTTTATGATGCGGACTGACCTCGTAGTCGTCTCCTCGAGTATGCTTAATGATTTCTGCTAGCTCTTCGATCGAAACATCACCTACTTCCAACAAGTTCTTAATCTCGATATTGTTTCTGGCTTCATGCAAAACATTTCCATCATATATACATTGCAGGATCCGCTTTTTAACGTCCTTGAACTTATTCATTGCCCCCTCACAGAATAATTGTACGACATTATACGTACCTATATCAATTCCTGGTATCTGTGTCTGAAAAGCTGTCAGACCTACTTCCCAGGCCTACCCGATCCTCTATTCTCGACTCTTCGACCCATACGCCTTTCAATCTCATCTACAAACTTTCCTGTGCCTGTTAGTTGACACCGCTCCACTGCGACTCCTAAATCATTCTTTGCTTCAATCAAGACCTCCAAATAGTGCTGGTCATCTTCATCACACAAAAACGCTGCCGTCTTATCATGTCCTCGCTGGACAATATGATGAGGGCAGCTTGACACTATCAGGCGCTTTCCTCTCGGCATAGCTCACCTCCTTGTTTGCTATACAGACTGAATCAAAAGACTTCACATCTATTTTCTGTATTTAAAAATTAAATGTGACACCTTTTTCTTCAAAGGATCGATAGAATAAAAAAGTTACTTGCGAGCTGGAGTTGTAGGTACAACCATTATGGGAAATTAGTTATAGCAGATGCAGGTCAACAAAGAGATAAACAAACCTATTAAGTAATTCTCAAAATTACCCATTCAAAGTGCGCAGAGCATATTCTGGGTCTTTGTCTAGCAAACGAAGCAAAGCTCTCGCGGGACCTGTTGGATAACGCCGCCCCTGTTCCCAATTTTCTAATGTACGCTTACTGACACCAATGAGTCCTGCGAAACGGGTTTGAGATAAGCCAATTTTTTCACGAATCGCCTTAACTTCAGGCTCTTCAAATTTAAAGTTACGCGATGTGCCCGCTTTACCTTCAACTATATCATCCATTTCCTGAACGCTCGCCAGCAGTTCACTAAAGTCATTATCTTTCATATCATTTACCACCTCTCTACAATGGTTTTTAATATCGCCAATTGATCTGAAGTTAAGCTTTCTTGTTTACCCTTTGGATAAACATACAGCATACGAATTTGTTCATCGCTTACCACCCAATAGTAAATAACTCGCACACCACCACTTTTACCTGCAGACTTAAGCTTCCAACGGATCTTACGCAAACCTCCAGAACCTCTAATCAGGTCACCAAGGTCAGGCCGATTAACCAGCGTTTCTTGTAGCTCTCGATATTGTTCATCAGGCATCAATTGCTTAATGAGTTTGGTAAATACGCTTGTTTCAATAATAACCATAAACACAACTATACGCCACTGACGTATTCTGACATTAAATTAAACAGATTAAAATATAAGATGCCTATAACGACTACCTCTCTCCCAAACTCTCCTGCTTATACCTCAACAAAGGCGACAAGAAATACTCAATCAACCGCCTCTTCCCCGTCTTCACTTCAGCCGTCACCGACATCCCAGGCGACAGCTTCACTTCTCTACCTTCTACCACTAATTGCTCTTTGGCCAGGGCCACACGAGCACTATAGACCAAGCCCAAATTCTCATCTTGTATCGCATCGTCAGAAATGCTCTTAATCTCTGCATCAATCAAACCGTACTTGGTGAAGTTAAAGGTATCGACTTTGACTTCAGCTTTCTGCCCTTCTTGCACAAAACCGATGTCTTTATTAAGAATCATCACGTCCACTTCCATTTTGCTTTGGTCCGGTACAATCACCAAGAGTGCTTGGGCGGGTGTGACTACGCCTCCAATAGTATGGACTGCTAATTGCTGCACTTGACCATCTATTGGTGAAACGATTGCTTGTTGCTGGTTTCTCTGTTTTGCTTTGACGAGTTCTTGCTTTAGGCCTTCTAATCTCAGTTCAAATTCTTGCTTTTGCGAGAGCGTTGCTAACTGCTGTTCTGCCAGTAATGAGTGGGTTTGTTTTTCGATGGCAAGTATTGAGCTATCCAGTTGCTTGAATCGGGCTTGTTGTACTTTCAAGTCTTGTTCTTGTTCGATTAGCTCTTGCTTGAGTTCTAGGTATGGAAGCTTTGAGCCGTAGTCTTTTCGGTGGAGTTGTTCGAGCGCATCGACTCGTTCGGCCAGTACGGGTATGACTCTTTCTTTTTTCGTTGCTTCCGCTTCGACCATTTGTTGTTCTGCTTGGAGCTTTTGTCTTTCAACTTCCAGGGATGAGAGCTTGGCGTTAAGTTCGGTTTTCTGTTGTACGAGAAGGTTTTGGTGGCTCGTCGATTTTAACGGGGCCAAAGCCTGCGAACCTACTCCCTTTAAAACTAAACTCAGCCAATGATCGAAGTGCGATAGCCTTTCAATATTCATTGATAGTTCGGCAATCTCATGCGCTAAACGATCTACATCAGCCTGTGTTTGAGTGCTGTCTAGCGTTATGAGCGGCTCACCTTGTTTGACGCTTTGCCCTTCTCTGACGTGAATCGCTTTAATCTTACCGGCTTCTAAGGGCTGAATATGTTTGATGTGTTCGCTTGGAATCACTTTACCTTGCGCAACCGCAACAATATCAATTTTACCAAAGTAAGCCCAGATACAGGCAATGGTGAATAGTATTACGATTGCCCAGATAATGGCTCTGCCTGCTGATGAGGCTGGGGTTTGTTCTACTTCAATGGCAGCCGGTAAGAACTGGTACAGTTCTTTATGCGAGACTGACTGATCTTTATGAAGGAAAGCAAACAGCCCTTTCTTTGTTTTTTCTTCAGAGACATCACCCACAGGGAGTTGAATTGAGGAGCTCATTCCACACCTCCATCTGTTTCACTTTCCATCTGATTAGCTGTGGATGTTTTCGGCTTGGAGACTATCTTCGCCTTAGGTAAATTCATCGCTAGTTTATTCGTGGGCTTAGCTGTTTTACCTTCGTCTTTTTTGACCTCGCGAATGCTAGGAATATGACTTTGATGGCTATGTAGCTTGGCATAGTAGCCATTCAGCTCGAGCAATTCATCATGGCTTCCGCTTTCAACAATTCGCCCGGTTTCAATGACGATAATTCTGTCTGCTGCACGAACGGTTGATAGACGATGAGCGATAATAAATACCGTTCTGTCTTTGCATATCGAGCGCATATTGTCTTGAATGATACGCTCAGACTCATAATCCAAGGCACTGGTCGCTTCATCAAAGATCAGAATGCGGGGGTTGGTAATGAGCGCTCTGGCAATAGCGATACGTTGCTTTTGCCCTCCTGATAATGAAGCGCCTTGCTCGCCCACCACGGTGTCGTAACCTTCTGGAAGTTGTAGAATGAATTCATGTGCACCTGCTAAGGTTGCGGCTTCGATCACTCTATCCATGCTCATGCTTGGGTCTGCCAAGGCGATATTGTCTTTGACTGAACGGTTAAATAGAACGTTTTCTTGAAGCACCACGCCTATCTGTCTGCGTAGCCATGCCGGGTCAACCTGTGCGACATCGACACCATCAACCAGCACTCTGCCTGACTCGGGCACATATAGCCTTTGCACGAGTTTGGTTAAGGTACTTTTGCCTGAACCTGAGCGACCAACAATGCCTATCACTTCTCCGGGCGAAACTTCCAAGCTTAAATCTTTGAGTATTTCAGGTCGATCTGGCTGATAGCGGAAGGTAATATGTTCTAGTGACACCTTGCCTTTCAAGTCAGGCAGCGTTGTTCTGTTTGGGTTATGACCAGGTTCTGCCGGCGTATTAAGAATATCCCCCAAGCGCTCTAATGAAATGCCTGCTTGCTGGAAGTCTTGCCAGAGTTGAACGAGCCTCAGAATCGGTGCACTGACTCGGCCTGCGAGCATATTGAATGCGATCAACTGCCCGACACTCAAGGAGCCTGCAATCACCAGTGTTGCACCCACCCAAAGGATTAATACTGTAACTGCCTTGTTAATAAAGCCCGCCGTTTGGCTGGCGATATTGCCTAAGTTCATCGCCTTGAAAGAGGACGACACATAAGCAGCTAGTTGCTCTTCCCATCGACGTTGCATTTGTGGCTCAACTGCCATGGACTTGAGTGTTTCAACACCTGAAATGGACTCGACCAAGAAAGCCTGGTTCTCTGCTCCGTGTTTGAACTTTTCGTTTAGGCGGTTTCTAAGAACTGGCGTGATTGTCGCCGATAGAATCACATAGAGGGGAATCGAACCTAACACTATCCATGTGAGGGGCGGGCTGTAGTAGTACATCACCACAAAAAAGATCACGGTAAAAAGGATATCGATAATCAGCGTTAAAGCAGAGCCAGTAATAAACTCACGAATGGTATCCAACTCTCGAACTCTGGCTACAGTATTCCCCACTTGCCGTGCATTAAAGAATGATATGGGTAGACGCAAGAGATGGTTATATAACTGCGACCCTAAGGTCACATCAACCCGATTGGTGGTATGCGAGAAGACGTAGGTTCGAAGGCCATTCAAAATCACATCGAATAAGGAAACGACGATTAAACCGAAGCACAATACATCGAGCGTAGTTAAGCCCTGATGGACGAGTACTTTGTCGATAATCACCTGAAAGAACAACGGCGTAATTAGTGCAAATAACTGAATAAAGAAGGAGGCAACCAAGACCTGCATCAAGATCTTTTTGTACTTGATAATAGCGGGGATAAACCAGGAAATATCAAATTTACCGTTCATACCTGGCAGGAGTGAACGTCGAGTAATTAGAATAATTCTGCCATTCCAATAATCTTCGAATTCACTAAGAGTGAAGACTTGTGGTTTTTCAGAACCAGGCACTTGAACAAGAACCTTTTCATCTGCGACTTTGGCAAGAATAAAGTACTCACCATTTTTACTCAGGCCTATCGCAGGTAAGGCCATCTTTTCTAACTTAGCGATGTCTGCTTTTGTTAGTGAGGCTTTAAGTTTTAGGTGTCTAGCAGCACGAACGATATCTTTATCATTCAGACAAGAGGCCGAGTTTTTAGCTTCGGATGAAGGTTCATTAGTACCAAAGTAATGACGAATCTGCTCTGGATCTGCAGCGACTTGGTGATAACGTGCTATTGATACCAGGCAAGCTAAGCCCGTATCAACGGATGAAGACTTTCCAGCCTCATTTGAAGCATGACTAGACACAACGATTTCCTTATCGGCGGCATTCAATCTCTTCACATATTAATAAAAAGACAAAACACCAAACAGTTGTACCTACAACCTTCCAACAAAAAATCTTAAAAGAAGTCTTTAACCATTCCCAGGCGTACAGCATTCGATGCTAGCCGAGGGTTACTCGCAGCCCATTCGTAGTTGATGATGTAGTCTTTATCTTTTAAGCCCGGGCACTGGGCGTTTAGGTCGACGTGGCTTTCTGGGAACATTTGAAAGATCCAGAGGCATTCGTTCTTTTGCTTATAACGAAACCAGAGTACGACATCGCCTTTACGAGAAGAGTCATTGTAAGTGCGAAACTTCAGGCGACTGGATGTCCGGAAGCTGACATCCTCAACTCTAAGGCCCTGATCATCGAAGTAAAAGCCACCGTTTTTGAGGTAAACCGGCGTTAAGGCAATAGTTATGATGACCATGGCGCCAAGCCAGGCGCTGCGGATTAGGTTCTTTTTAGTTATTTTCATTATCGATAAGACTAAACGTTGTTATTGTGCCTTTAAGCGTAGCAACGATTAGCCTATGTCGCAATATTCCGCCTACTCTTCAGCAAAACATGAGTAGGTTTCAAAGGCTTCGAAGTGATCTTTGGGGATCGAATACAATAAGCTGGCGAGGTCATCGCAGCGGTTGATCCAGTCGCTACCTACTTTTTTGGCCGCATCTCGCATAGACCATTGCAAAGCCTTCAACTTATCCAGCACAGTTTCTAGCAGTAGCGCGACAACCTCAAGCTCTTCACACTCTCTAGCATTATGCTCAACCTCCAAGCAATCGGCCGCCTCACTGAGCCAACGCCGAACCTCTGAATCCCATAAACCTGAATTACGGTAGAGTTCCTCCAGGCCTTTGATGATCAACATGGAACGCTCTGTCTGTGCAATACTTTGCACCTCTCGCATCCCTACAGCACATTGCTTTGCAAGTTCCAACCAATGCACCATAAAACGCTGCTGCACCACCAAGTAACGCGATAGTTTGGGCATAAACTCTATGGGGATAACTTGAGCAAGGCCCTGGGCATTCTTACGCAGCATCTCGACGACAGCATGACATATATCACGATCAACCGCCTCTGATTCAGCCTGAATTAAAGGAATTAACTGAGAAGGCCCATAACCTCTCGGACGCAATTTTTTTCGATAGGCTTCATCAAGCATAACAGCAAGACCAACAACCTGAGCATCGAGACTATGCTTATCTCCGATAATGCCTTGCGGCCAGCCTGAACCGTCTTTACGTTCTTTATGCTCTTTGACTGCACGCCCTACCCGCTCGGACAGATTAGGTATATTTTCAAGAAACTCGCCCCCCAAAGACAACTGCTGCACATACATTTGTCGCTTTTCGCTATCGGGAAGCTTGTCAAAAATGGCAGCAATATCAGGGTCAATATTCAAGAAGCCTGCATCATGCATTTGTGTTGCGGTGAAGACAACTTCCATATCTTCATCATTGAGTCCAAGCTCAAGCGCAATGAGTATTGCAAAACCGGTAGCACTTTGAGTTGAATTAAAACGGGGCGATAAGCGATCTGCAAAAACTGTCAGCTTTTGAGATAGCAGTGGATAAGCACTGATTAAACCACACTGTCGAACCAGTTCCTTGGTTAAATCCATGCGATCCAAGCCCTTCAAGACCTTATTCTGTGCCTTACGAATCGAGTCAAACAATTCACTAGGTGATACGGTACTCGCCAAGCTAACTTGCAGTTCTATGGGAAGTTCCAGCTGAAAGCGCGCAATCTTATTGGCAACGTCTTCAGTGAGGTAGGTTCCTTTGGGT
This sequence comes from Oleiphilus sp. HI0061, assembly GCF_001635675.1. Classification (NCBI taxonomy): domain Bacteria; kingdom Pseudomonadati; phylum Pseudomonadota; class Gammaproteobacteria; order Oceanospirillales; family Oleiphilaceae; genus Oleiphilus; species Oleiphilus sp. HI0061. The sequence continues at coordinate 7,394 of NZ_LWFE01001101.1, forward strand.
ACAACTGTTGCCCCACGGTTATTACATATGTCTTGCGTCGTTAAAACCGGGTTATATTTATTAATTTCTACCAAGTGATCAGCATAAGGGTTCCGCTCTGAATACTGGTCCATATTAATAACGCTCCATTCAAGTCGTGCCACCCGCTTGGCAGGTGTATCTACAGCCAAAAGATAAATATATATTTATCACATTTTTAAACTTTAAGCATTTGAAAAATATAATTTTTTCAAATTCTATTAGTATTATTTAGATCATTTTAGGTCAAAACAGGCCAAATTGATTAATACTCATACAACACAGCACTAAATACAGGTCTTCGTTTTGCGTAGCGAAGAGCATACAAACCTAATTTTAATTCTGGAAACGGATATATAGACTATAGAGAAATCGAAAGATTATGCCCTAAAAACAGCTAACAACTGTATATCAAGAACATAGAGCTAGAAATATTGTCTGTCAGGTAAGTCGTATTAGCTAATACCCTGCGACAACTCTCATCCATGTTGAAATAGTAAGATAGATGCTAAAACGGATATTGCCAAGGCGTACGTTTGAAATAGTTTAGAAATTTTTAGGGCAGGATAAGGGTGCACCATAGCGCACCCTTTTGGAACATTTTTACTCTGCTGGCGCTGAGTAGGCTACATCAAGTTCTCGTGCAGCTTTAACATCATCCAGACGACGAACAGGTTGCGTATAAGGCGCACCTTTTACTGTTTCTGGTGTGTCTTCCGCTTCCTTCTGAATCGCTGCCATCGCCTTAACAAAGCCTTCTAGCTCGTCAATAGACTCTGTCTCGGTTGGTTCAATCAGCAAACACTCTGGTACCAACAAGGGGAAGTAAGTGGTCGGAGCATGGTAGCCGTAATCGAGTAAACGCTTGGCAAAGTCCATCGCCGTGACACCCAGACCTTTCGCTTGTTTGTTCATCGTCACAATAAACTCATGCGTGGCTCGACGCTCAGGATAGGCCAATTCAAAACCGGCATCAGCCATCAACTTAGCCATGTAGTTTGCACTCAAGGTTGAAAACTCACCAACTCGATGCAAGCCTTCTCGGCCAAGTAGTACTGCGTAAATGTAGGCTCGAAGAATAATCCCGGCATTACCCATGAAGGTACTTAGGCGACCGATGGAATCTACATTATCTGCTTGGGTCACCCAATGATAATTCTTAACGCCGTCTGCTTGCGCCTGACAACCCGCCATTGGCGTAGGCAGGTATGGTAGTAAACGCTCACCTACAGCAACTGGGCCAGAACCTGGTCCACCGCCACCGTGAGGTGTTGCAAAGGTCTTGTGCAAGTTCATATGCAGCACGTCAAAACCCATATCGCCCGGGCGTACTTTACCCAAGATCGCGTTCAGGTTCGCACCATCGTAATAAAGCAAACCGCCCGCGTCATGAACCGTCTTGGCAATCTCTTCGATCTGTCTTTCGAACACGCCGCAGGTCGAAGGGTTAGTCATCATGATCCCGGCTGTTTGTGGGCCAACTGCTTCTTTAAGCGCTTCCAGGTCAACATCACCGCCTGACTTTACAGGGATCTCTTTTACCTTATAACCACACATTACCGCTGTAGCAGGGTTTGTCCCATGAGCTGCTTCTGGAACGATAATTTCAGTTCTTCCAAAATCTTCACGTGCTTCGTGATAGGCTTTGATCATCGCAACACCGGCGAATTCACCTTGTGCACCGGCCATAGGGCTTAGTGATACACCCGCCATACCCGTCACTTCTTTAAGTACTTCCTGAAGCTCATAGACACATGACAAGTAACCTTGGCTATGCGACTCAGGCGCTAAAGGGTGACGAGATATAAAACCCGGCAAACTCGCTGCACGCTGCGCACCTTTTGGGTTGTACTTCATCGTACAAGAGCCCAAGGGATAGAACTGAGTATCTATCGAGAAATTCTTGCGAGACAAGTTAGTAAAGTGTCTCACAGTTTGTAATTCAGATACCTCTGGCATAAGCGCCGGCTTTTGACGTAGCAATTCCTGAGGAATCGTGGTCGCCTGGCTATCGGCTTTAGGAGGTAATTGCGCCGAAGCTGTTCTGCCCTGACTACCGTTTTCAAAAATCAACATTAGGCTTCTCCTCCTGCTAGCGCCCGGCTTAACGCGTTAGCGAATAAGTCCAGGTCGGCATCATTTTTCACTTCAGTCACACACACTAGAATACAGTTCTTCAAAGCATCAAAGTGTTGCTCAAGACCATAGCCCGCTAACACGCCCTGCTCAGCCATGCTTTCAAGTACTGCATCAGCATCGTTATCGACCTGTACAACCAGTTCATGGAAGAAGGCTTCGCCATTCAGCACTGACACTCCGTCAATTGCTTCAAGCTTAGCGCGCAATTTTTGAGTATTTTGATGACAAGCCATCGCTACCTGAGAAAGGCCCTTGTAGCCCATCAAAGACATATAAATCGTTGCTGCTGTAACCGCCAAGCCTTGGTTGGTACATATATTGGAAGTCGCTTTAGAACGGCGAATATGCTGCTCGCGTGCCTGTAAGGTCAGGGTAAAACCTTCTTTACCTTCCAGATCGACAGTACGACCAATAATACGTCCTGGCATTTGGCGAACCAGCTTTTCTTTACAACAGATAAAGCCAAAATACGGGCCACCCGATGCCATAGGAATACCCAATGGCTGACCTTCACCCACGGCGATATCGGCACCCTTATCTCCCCATTCACCAGGAGGCGTTAATAGCGCTAAAGCTGTCGGATTAACGACGCCAATAACCAACATGCCATTTGCCTGGCCCCAGTTGGTTAAAGCATTCACATCTTCCAACGAGCCAAAGAAGTTTGGCTGAGGAATTATCAAAGCGGCATAGTCTTGGCCAGCAAAGCTTTCTAACGCTGCACTATCAACGGCAAGCGCTTTATCGTCCATTGGCAATACATCAATGGAAATTCCCTGGTTGCTAACAATGTCATCAACCACTTGCTGGTATAGAGGATGTACGGTACCTGCGATCAGAGCCTTTTTGCTCTTGGACTTTCTGTTGGCACGAATCGCCATCAACACGGCTTCAGCTAGGCCCGATGCTCCGTCATACAAGGAAGCATTAGACATATCCATCGCCGTAAGCTGGCACATCATGCTTTGGTATTCATAGATTAGCTGCAAAGTCCCTTGGCTTGCCTCTGCCTGGTAAGGTGTATAGGCAGTCAGGAACTCACCACGCATCGTCACATCCCACACAGCAGCAGGAATATGATGTTCGTAGGCACCGGCACCAATAAAACATAGCGCACCTTCGTCTAATTGAGCACGCTCGCTCATTAGCCGCATCATTTCCATTTCGCCTAAACCTTCAGGCACACCATTCAGTGGTTTGGCTCGTAAGTGAGCTGGAATTTCATCAAACAGGTCATCGACTTTGTCGACACCAATAACATCCAACATCTTCTGGATATCGTGTTCCGTATGAGGAATAAAAGGCATTACACACCCTCTTTGCAGCGAGTTCCCAAAGCATTCACTCAGGAACTTAAAAAATAAAAACCTTTGCCGACTTGCTTCACCGAAATTGCACGATCTAAACAAGTATCACAAAGGTCTGAAATAATTAGCTGGCAAATGCTATCAGTTACCAGCTGAAACACTAAGTTTCTTAGTGCTCTTCTGCTTCACAAATTTCTTTGTATTCGTCAGCAGACAATAAGCCTTCAAGCTCTTGAGGATCAGAGATCTTCAATTTGAAGAACCAGCCATCATCATAAGGATCGCTGTTAACCGTTTCAGGCGAATCTTCCAAGCCTTCATTGGTTTCTAGAACCGTTCCACCAACAGGAGAAAAGATATCAGATGCTGCTTTAACTGACTCGACAACACCGGCTTCTTCACCTGCTTCAATGACTGCATCAACTTCAGGTAATTCAACAAATACCACGTCGCCCAGTAGGTCCTGTGCATGATCAGTAATACCTATAGTAACGGTTTCGCCATCTTCTTCCAGACGAACCCACTCATGGCTAGATAGATACTTCAATTCTCCAGGGATAAGACTCATGTTTTGCAATCCTCAAACTAAATAACAATTAAATCAAATACTAAAATAGTGAATAAATTTATTCTGGCAAGTTCCTGCTACATTTAAGCAACAAGCACGAGCTTTTTACTCGAATACTTTTTTACCATTACGAACAAAAGGCGGGCGCACCACTCTAACGGGCACCTGCTTTCCACGCATATCGACAGCACAACTATCTCCCGTCGCAGCAGGTACTCGCGCCAAGGCAACCGAGTAGCCAAGTGTAGGTGAAAAGCTACCGCTAGTAATTTCACCTTCGCCAACACCTTCAACAATTACTTTCTGATGGCCACGTAATACACCGCGTTGCTCAAGCACCAAGCCTACCAATTTGCTCGATACGCCCTGCTCTTTCTGCGCAAGTAGCGCTGCTTTCCCAATGAAGTCCCTGTCTTCTGAGAAAGATACTGTCCAGCCCATAGCAGACTGAAGCGGCGTTACAGACTCATCCATATCGGAGCCATATAGGTTCATACCTGCCTCAAGACGCAGTGTGTCTCGGGCACCCAGGCCACATGGTTTAACACCCGCTTCAACCAAAGCTTTCCAAAAGTCAGCAACAGCATCGCTTGGCACCATGACTTCCAAACCGTCTTCACCGGTATAGCCGGTGCGACAGAACATCCAATCGCCAGCTTCCAAGCCTTGGAACACTTTTAAACTATCGATAAGCTCGGCATTATCAGGAGAAGCCTGCTTAATGTTCTGTATAGCTTCGGGGCCTTGAATGGCCACCATGGCTAACTCGGGGCGCTCAATCAATTCCACATCAAATTTTTCAGCCTGCTTGTTC
>NZ_LWFE01001102.1:0-1770 GCF_001635675.1 Oleiphilus sp. HI0061
GCCTTCTGTTTCATGTAACCGGCGGCTCCGCCAACCCTTTTGTGTCACTTTTACTCTTCCCGTTAACCATTAGTGCAGCAACCTTAAATAGTAATTTCACCTGGTTTATGGCCTTACTCACCGTAAGTTGCTATGGCTCTTTATACTTAGTCGACCTTTCGGTATCAGAGACTTCTGTTGCGAATGAGCATGCCCATCATATGCACCACCAAATTGATGCAAGCCAAACTGCCTTTTCCCTTCATCTCATTGGCATGTGGTTCAATTTTGCAGTGAGCGCGGCCTTAATCTGCTTCTTCCTCATTAGAATGAGACAAGAGTTAAAGTCTCGACAACATAAGATCAACGAACAAAGAGAACAGTTACTGCGCGACGAGCAATTATTGGGTATTGCAACACAAGCCGCGTCTGCTGCTCATCATATCAGTACACCACTATCGACGATGGCCGTGCTCGTTGACGACCTTCAAGCAGATAGCCTGACCCAGGATTTCGACGAAGACCTTACACTCCTGGCGTCTCAAATAGCGATATGTAAAAACGTGTTAGATGACCTTCGGCACCAGGCTCGCCTCAGTCAGCAAGATGAATCTGTCCACTACTTTCTCACCCAGCTAGTGAATGAATTTAGACTCTTACGGCCTAGCGTCAGGCTTGAGAAAAACTGGAACAGCACACAATTCGACGAGTCACCATCGCCAAATATTTCCTCAGATCCATCTTTAAGGATGGCCATTCTGAATATCCTGAATAATGCTGCCGATGCTTCGCCCGAAAGAGTCTGCTTCGAGGCAGATGTTGAACCGGACAAGCTCAGACTCACCATCAGTGATTATGGCAACAGTGATGAAAACAAAGTTTCCCGTATTCTTAGTGCCGCTGAGCAACCATTAGAGTCTGACAAAGAGCATGGTATGGGCATTGGTTTATTTTTATCTCATGCCACGATTAATAGACATCATGGAAAAATAAGCGTTGAAAGAGCAGATAAGTCGGGCACTCGCATTCATATTTCCCTGTCACTTGTAAGCTCACACCCAGCCGAAGAGCAGAAAATAAAATGACTAAGAGTATCCTTATCCTAGATGACGACCAAACCTTTTCTACGACACTTGCCCGGTCATTTAAACGACGAGGCTACAATAGCTTCGCCGCAAACAGTATTGAAGAAGCCAAAGGCATATTAACGGATACGAGCATAAATTTTGCTGTGGTTGACCTAAAGATCGATCAGGAAAGTGGTTTGCAGTTTCTGGCGATTCTAAAAGAACACTCACCTCAAACCAAGGCACTGATTCTGACAGGTTATTCCAGCATTAGCACAACGGTTGAAGCGATGAAGCTGGGTTCAGTGAATTACCTATGCAAACCTGTGACCACCGATGTCATTATCAAAGCCCTACAGGAAGAGGACGCAAACCCAGATATTCCCCTAGATACTAGCCCGCCATCAGTGGGACGCCTGGAGTGGGAACATATCCAACGCGTGCTTAATGAGCATGATGGCAATATCTCTGCAACAGCTAATGCTCTGGGAATGCATCGACGGACTTTGCAACGCAAGCTACAGAAACGCCCTTCATCAAAATAAGTCATTAACATAAAGCCAAAACATATCTGAACTTGAACTAAACCCAAACTATACCCCAAAGTAGGTGCGACAATTTGTCACTCCTTTGCACCCTTACTTCAGCGTAAAATTTCACGCAATTAATGATTTTGCGCATCAAGGAGTGCATAGATGAAAGCAGTTAAGACCCTCGCATTTAG
>NZ_LWFE01001103.1:0-2628 GCF_001635675.1 Oleiphilus sp. HI0061
GTCACTACCGATTGAACCTTTCAACCCCATTCGCTGACACAAATCACTAAGCATCCCGACTTCCCCTTGCTTCTGCCCTGAGGTAACTACCTCAATGCCTTCGCCTCCCTGCGCTTTAAATTCTACCAACATATTGCGCAGCTTAGTCAGGGTCATATTGTATTTTCTGGGGTGGGCAACGACAGCACTCCCCTTTGCGTTAACAATACTATTTACCATGTCTTTTAGCTCTGGCCATAAACTTTTTACATCGCCAACCTTCCCCGCACCCAGATACTTTTTAAAGGCTTCGTTATGATCGCTAACATAAGCTAGGTCAATCATCGCCTGTGCAAAATGAGGTCGGCCAGGGATCCCTGACTGAGTCAAAGCCCGAGCAGCATCTAACAGGCCTGGAAAGCCTTTTTTTTCTAGTTTTTCTGCAATTAGCTCTGCGCGTTGATGACGTGACTGTAACTGCTTTGCTTCAATTTCCTGCATCAAGCCCGAATTCAAGTCATAGTTGTAGGCAAGAACGTGGATGGTAAAGTTTCCCCAAACACATGAAAGCTCGATTCCGGGCACCATTGAAATCCCTTCAACATTTGCTGCGTCAAAAGCTTCTTGCTGACCGGCGACGGTATCGTGGTCAGTTAGAGACAAGAGTTTCACACCATTTGCCGCAGCCCTTTGAATAAGCTCTGTAGGGCTCAAACTGCCATCCGATGACAGGCTATGGCAATGTAAATCTATTGGCGAACGGTTCATAACTCTCCACGATTATCTAAGGTTGGTGTCATTCAGGTTTAATAAAAGCATGTTATGTAAAGATGGTAAGTTTGAACCTTCACAGTTTCCACATATAATCACCAACCTGTAAGCTTATTCACGTACTATTTGTACAACCTTTTAATACGGAACAACGCAATCACCTTATGAGCGAAAATACTATCGACACCTCAACACAGCCAAAGAAGCCTGCACAAAAACAGCAAACCAGTCATTTGTTACTTGAGCTCGCAATCTGCGTTATTTTACCTACCGTTATTCTAAAATATCTGAGCGGCGATGATAGCCTGGGACCTGTATACGCACTAATTTTTGGCCTTTCCTTCCCACTACTCTTTGGTATTTACCAGTTCATCAAAGAGCGAAAATTCGGATTCATCCCAGCGTTAGGCTTTATTAGCATTCTACTCACCAGCGGCATTGGCCTATTGGAACTCGATGCAAAATATATTGCAATCAAAGAAGCCAGCATACCATTGATCATTGCTATAGGTACGATTGTTTCACTAAAAACCAAGTACCCCTTGGTCAAAACATTTATTTATAACGACAAGATTCTGCAAATTGATAAGGTCGATGAAGCTCTCGACAAAAGTAATAACCAAGGCGCTTTTGAACGTGTCTTAAAAACAGCCACTTATATACTAGCGGGCTCTTTCATGCTTTCCGCTGCTCTAAACTATGCATTGGCAAAGTACATAGTCGTCAGCCCTTCGGGAACTGCCGAGTTCAATGACGAGCTTGGTACAATGAACCTGCTTAGCTACCCGGTTATTACAATACCCTGCGTCATCGTGATGATATACGCAATGCTCTACCTCTTTAAGCACATAAAACGATTAACGGGCTTGGATTTTGAAGACATCATCCATCAATAGCCTTAGAATGCTTTAATTAGTCTACGACCAAACATTGAAACAATAGAGAAACACATGTACTACGCAATTATCTCCCAGGATATCGAAAATAGTTTAGAAAAGCGCAAATCTGCAAGACCTGCTCATTTGGCAAGACTAGAAGAACTAAAACAACAAGGCCGCTTATTTGTTGCCGGCCCACACCCTGCGACTGACTCGGAAGATCCAGGTGAAGCAGGTTTTACAGGAAGTTTGGTAATAGCAGAGTTTGGTTCTTTAAACGAAGCCCAAGCATGGGCAGACCAAGACCCTTACGTTGCAGCCGGCGTTTATGAAAACGTTACGGTTAAACCATTTAAGAAAGTTCTACCTTAGTTAGAACACTTATCAAGCGACCTAAACCGGGGCTAACGCTACTGACTTTACGACTCGTTGTTTAAAACGGGCTTACTACGAAATACAGGATACAAATCGTGAAAACATCATTCCTTTCAAAGATCGCGGCCTCTATATGCTTACTCGCGTTGGCTATCAGCTCTGCATCAGCTGAAACTATGTACATAGACGACACCCTTTTAGTTCCCTTACGCAGCGGCGAAGGAGTCGGGTTTAGGATTGTCCACAAAGGACTTAAGAGCGGCACCAAGCTGGAAATTATTGAAAAGCTGAGCTCTGGCTACGCACACGTTAAAACGCCAAGCGGCATAGAAGGCTATCTGCCTTCTAGATATCTAACGGCGCAGCCTATTGCTAAAGTTAAGCTAGCCCAAGCTAATCAGGAGTTAGCTAAACTAAAAGCTAACTACGAAGAAACTCAAACTCAACTGGCCAACTTGAAAAAGAAGCACCAGAGTCTTAGCAAAGAACATACTCAAACCACTTCAGAGCTTAATGCTAATAGCAAAGAGCTAAAGAACATTAAGTCTATTTCGGCCAATGCCCTTAATCTAGATAAGCGAAATCGTGAGCTTAGAGAAAGTAATGAGCAGCTTAGAAACGAATT
>NZ_LWFE01001104.1:0-4202 GCF_001635675.1 Oleiphilus sp. HI0061
CCCAAAATTAGCCACCCTTGAACCTGACAGAGAAACGACTTGCTCAAAATCGGCCCCTATCAATTAGATAATCGATTGATCTTAGCGCCCATGGCTGGCGTGACAGACAGACCTTTTCGACAGTTATGCCGGAACAACGGCGCAGCTATGGCTGTTTCGGAAATGGTAATCGCCGACCCAAGTTTTTGGAAAACACGCAAGTCAATGCATCGTCTCGACCATACCGGTGAGAGTGACCCTATATCTGTACAAATTGCTGGCGGCGATCCAGAAATGCTAGCAACAGCGGCAGAGCTTAATCAGGAGCGAGGCGCACAGATCATAGACATCAATATGGGCTGCCCGGCCAAGAAAGTTTGTAACAAAGCAGCAGGCTCTGCACTGATGAGAGACGAAGACCTGGTAAAGGAAATCCTAAGTGCAGTGGTTGGGGCTGTCGACATTCCGGTGACGCTAAAAATACGCACTGGCTGGGATAAAAACTCTCGAAATGCATTAACGATCGCTAAAATGGCAGAGCAAAGCGGTATTGCAGCTCTCGCCATTCACGGCCGAACTCGAGCTTGCGCTTACCAAGGACAAGCTGAATACGACACCATCGCTCAAGTAAAAGAGGCGATAAGCATACCCGTTCTTGCTAACGGCGATATTGATTCGCCCGAGAAAGCAGAACAGGTATTGAAGCAAACAGGAGTTGACGGTCTGCTAATAGGTCGAGCTGCACAAGGCTGCCCTTGGATTTTTGATGATATCAACCACTACCTTAAGCACGGTACCAAGCGTGAAGAAAGACCGTTGGCCACCGTTCGCGATATCATCCTTCATCACCTAGAAGAACTACATCAGTTCTATGGTGAGAAAATGGGTCATCGCATCGCTCGCAAACACGTCGGCTGGTATCTGAAGGCAAGACCGAATCACCAAGAATTTAGACAATTTTTTAATAAAATTGAAACACCGGAAGCTCAGCTTGAGGCTGTGCGCACGGAGTTCGAAAAGCAAATCAACAATCAAATCAATAACGGGGAAATAGCCGCATGACTATAGAAGCGCTTGCTGCAGACAAACAAGAAGAACAAACCTACACCAGTCAAACTCAAATTGAAAACGCTGCCACTTTAAGGGATTGCGTTGAGAAGACGCTGAGCAACTACTTTGAACAACTTGACGGTGCTCCAGTCACAGATGTTTATCAACTAGTTCTCTCAGAAGTAGAAGCACCTCTACTTGAACAAGTACTAAAATATACGCGCAACAATCAAACCAAAGCTTCTGTTCTACTTGGTTTAAACAGAGGAACCTTACGCAAGAAGCTTAAGCAGTACGGTCTACTTTAAGTCAGAGTTTTTTATTTTTCTTATACAGGTTTGGAATAAACATGAGCAATACTAACGATCTGGTCCAGGTGAAAAGAGCGCTAATCAGCGTTTCAGACAAAACGGGCATCGTTGAATTCGCCTCTGCCCTAAACGATATGGGCGTTGAAATACTTTCAACGGGCGGAACCTACAAATTACTACAGTCTAACAGCATTCCTGCTGTCGAAGTTTCTGACTATACCGGTTTTCCCGAAATGATGGACGGTCGAGTCAAAACACTTCACCCTAAAGTTCACGGCGGAATTTTAGGGCGCAGAGGTCAGGATGACGAAGTAATGCAAGCTCATGAGATCAAGGCTATCGACATGGTTGTCGTTAACCTCTACCCTTTTGAACAAACTGTCGCAAAGGAAGACTGCAGCCTAGAAGACGCTGTAGAAAACATTGATATCGGCGGACCAACGATGGTACGTGCTGCTGCTAAAAACCATGCACACGTAAATATCGTTGTTAATGCGAGCGACTACCAGAACATTCTTGATCAAATGCGTGAGAACGATGCCTGCACAAGTTTGGAAACACGTTTTGACCTAGCGATTAAAGCTTACGAACATACAGCTGCCTACGACGGCGCGATTGCCAACTACTTTGGCCGATTGGTTCCAGGTGGCAGCAAAGAGTTCCCAAGAACATTTAACGTTCAAATGAACAAAACTCAAGAACTTCGCTATGGTGAAAACCCTCACCAGAACAGCGCGTTTTATGTTGAAAAGAATGCACCAGCCGATTCAATCTCTGGCGCTAAACAGCTTCAAGGAAAAGAGCTTTCGTTCAACAATATCGCCGACACCGATGCAGCACTTGAGACCGTAAAGCTATTTGACGAACCTGCATGTGTCATCGTCAAGCACGCAAACCCTTGTGGCGTATCAGAAGCCGGCTCTATTCTAGAGGCTTATGAAAAAGCTTATGCAACGGACCCTGAATCTGCTTTTGGCGGTATCATCGCCTTTAACCGTGAGCTTGATGCGGAAACCGCGACAACTATCGTCGACCGACAGTTTGTTGAAGTTATTATTGCTCCGAGCGTTAGCGCCGAAGCGAAAGAAGCCGTAGCCGCTAAGAAAAATGTCCGCCTCCTAGAGTGCGGTGCATTTTCTGACAGCGCAGCATCTTTCGATTATAAGCGCGTCAATGGCGGCTTACTGGTGCAAGATCGTGACTTAGGCATGATCAGTAAGGAAGATTTGACTGTTGTCTCCAAGCGCCAGCCAACAGACGAAGAAATTGATGACCTCTTATTCACCTGGAAAGTTGCTAAAATGGTTAAGTCCAATGCGATTGTTTACGGCAAGAGCGCTCAAACTATCGGTATTGGTGCCGGGCAAATGAGCCGTGTCAATTCAGCACGCATCGCAGCAATCAAAGCTGAGCATGCCGGACTTGCCGTGAAAGGCTCTATGATGGCTTCAGATGCCTTCTTCCCATTCAGAGACGGCATAGACAATGCCGCAAATGCCGGCGTTAGTTGTGTCATCCAGCCAGGCGGTTCAATGCGTGATCAAGAAGTCATTGATGCAGCTGATGAGCACGGTTTGGTAATGGTATTTACCGGAATGCGTCACTTCCGACACTAAGCAAATAAGCTCTGTATGACCGTGCACCCGCCTCTGTTTGAGACTTGGTGCACGGTACTCTTCCTGCTATACATCTACTCTTCTGCCTCTAGTTAGCACTACCTAATAATATACGCTAGACTATTTTTACCTATTAATCGGACGCCCGAAGGCTTCCACGGACTTCTATCATTAATGGAGCAACAACAGTGTCAGATTACGTACGCATTAAAGTAAGGGGCTATCACCTCGACCAACACGGCCACCTCAACAACAACGGCTATACCCGCTTTTTCGAAGAAGCTCGCTGGGTATTGTTTGAAAACTTCAATGCCATAGAGTTTTTCTCACAGCTTGATCTGACACTGACCTTGGTAAATAGCAATATAAACTATCGTCACCCATGCCTCTTCAATGATCAGCTCGAGATCCATACCAAGGTAATGCGCATAGGTAATACCAGCTGTAAAATAGATCAAACTATCTACTTGGAAGGTAGCAACACGATTATCGCAGATGCCAGCAATACTTTTGTATTAATGGACAACAAAGAACATAAGGCTGTGCCGATTCGCGACCAAGCTAGAGAGAAGCTGGCCCAACTTGCAAACTCTGCTTAGCATTCATAAGAGTTGGTTGTTCGTAAAACCACTCTTGCCCATTTTACGAACAATTATTTTTTATATCTCCTCTCGAATAAGGTATCCTTGCGCCCATTTCCATCTCCAGGCGACTCCGTAAGCCGCCTGGCTATTAAGTTATTATTAGATCGGGTTACGCTATGAATATTCTTATCATTGGCAGCGGCGGCAGAGAACATGCTCTTGCCTGGAAAGCTGCACAAAATAAAGACGTCGAAACAGTTTTTGTTGCACCAGGAAATGCTGGTACCGCATCAGACAGCAAATTAAGCAATGTCGACATTGACGTTATGAACTTTCAAGCGCTGTCTGATTTTGCCAAAGAGAATCAAGTCGCACTTACCATTATCGGCCCAGAAGCGCCTTTAGTTGACGGCGTTGTTGACCATTTTGAAGCAGAAGGCCTTCGCTGCTTTGGCCCTTCAAAAGGTGCGGCTCAATTAGAAGGCTCTAAAGCTTTCACTAAAGATTTCTTAGCTCGCCACAACATACCTACTGCCGACTACCAGAATTTTACGGAAGTAGAACCTGCCTTAGCATACTTGAAAGAAAAAGGTGCCCCGATTGTTGTTAAAGCCGACGGTTTAGCGGCTGGCAAAGGCGTAATCGTTGCCGAAACTCTGGAG
>NZ_LWFE01001105.1:0-3484 GCF_001635675.1 Oleiphilus sp. HI0061
GCCGCAATTAGAAGAGGCCGGTTTGATTGTTTCTGGTCGTTCAGCAGATAACTCATTAGTTGAAGTCGTTGAAGCACCGGATCATCCATGGTTTGTTGCCTGTCAGTTCCATCCGGAATTTACTTCAACGCCGCGAGACGGTCATGGTTTGTTTGAAGGTTTCATTTCTGCCGCATTCACAAATAAGTCTTCGTAAATAGAAGGGTATATAGATGAGTCAAAAAGTCATACAGGTCGGTGATGTAAAAATTTCTAATGATTTGCCATTTGTTTTGTTCGGCGGCATGAATGTATTAGAGTCCCGGGATCTTGCGATGCAGATTGCCGAGAAATATGTCGAGGTAACGACCAAGCTTGATATTCCTTATGTATTTAAAGCGTCTTTCGACAAAGCGAATCGCTCCTCTATTAACTCTTTTCGAGGCCCCGGCTTGGAAGAAGGCTTGCGTATTTTTGAAGAGGTAAAGAAAACCTTTAATGTGCCGGTCATTACCGATGTGCACGAGCCTGAGCAAGCAGCTCCGGTTGCTGAAGTTTGTGACATTATCCAATTGCCAGCTTTCTTGTCCCGTCAGACAGACCTGGTGGCAGCGATGGCCAAGACAAATGCCGTTATTAATATCAAGAAAGCCCAGTTCCTTGCGCCTCAGGAAATGAAACATATTTTGACCAAGTGTGAAGAGGCCGGCAATGACCAGTTAATTCTCTGCGAGCGTGGTAGCAGTTTTGGTTACAATAACCTGGTTGTCGATATGTTGGCATTTGGTGTAATGAAGAGCTTTGAGTACCCGGTTTTCTTTGACGTGACGCATTCTTTGCAGCAGCCCGGTGGTCGTGCAGATTCTGCTGGTGGTCGACGTGAAGCTGTAACTGACTTAGCGCTTGCGGGTATGTCGCAGGGTATTGCTGGTTTGTTTTTAGAAGCTCATCCTGACCCTGAAAATGCTAAGTGTGATGGCCCGTGTGCTTTAAGGTTGTCGCAGCTTGAACCCTTCCTTGCTAGAGTTAAGGCAATCGATGAGCTAGTTAAGCAATTTAAGCCTTTAGATACGGCTTAAAATATAGCGTTTATGATTTTGAATTTTGGCGTTGTTGAAGGAAAGACAGGGCCTGAAGTTATTATTTTTGGAGAAGTGTAATGACAACGATTATTGATATCAAAGGCCGTGAGGTCATGGATTCTCGTGGTAACCCTACTGTTGAAGCGGATGTGATTCTAGAGTCTGGTGTGGTGGGTACAGCTTGCGCTCCTTCTGGTGCGTCAACAGGCTCTCGTGAAGCCTTGGAGCTTAGAGACGGTGATAAGAGTCGTTATTTAGGTAAAGGTGTTTTAAAGGCTGTTGCCGGCATTAATGAAGAGATCAAGGCTGCGTTATTAGGTAAGGATGTTACCGATCAACGAGCTTTAGACCAAATTATGTTGGATCTGGACGGTACTGAGAATAAAGCTAAGCTGGGTGCTAATGCAATTTTGGCGGTTTCTTTGGCAGCAGCGAAAGCAGCAGCACAAGAAAAAGGCGTTGAGCTTTATGAGCATATTGCTGATCTAAACGGTACTTCTGGTCAGTACTCTATGCCTGTGCCAATGATGAATATCATCAATGGTGGTGAGCACGCAGACAACAATGTTGATATCCAAGAGTTTATGGTTCAGCCAGTTTCTGCTCCTACTTTTGCCGAAGCACTGCGTGCGGGCGCTGAAATATTCCATGGTTTGAAGAAGGTATTAAGTGAGCAAGGTCTAAATACCGCTGTGGGTGATGAGGGCGGTTTTGCGCCTGACTTGGCTTCTAATGCCGATGCATTGGCGGCAATCAAGGTTGCTGTAGCGAATGCAGGATACGAGCTAGGTAAAGACATTACGCTAGCCTTAGACTGTGCATCAACTGAGTTCTATGTTGATGGTAAATACGACATGAAAGGCGAAGGTAAGGCTTTCAGCCCTGAGCAGTTCTCTGATTATTTGGCTGAGCTTTGCGACCAGTATCCAATCGTTTCTATTGAAGACGGTCAGGACGAGTCGGATTGGGATGGGTGGAAGTATCAAACTGAAAAGTTGGGCGACAAAGTTCAATTGGTTGGTGATGACTTGTTTGTGACCAATACCAAGATTCTTTCTGAAGGTATCGAAAAAGATATTGCTAACTCGATTCTGATTAAATTCAACCAGATTGGTAGCCTGAGCGAAACCTTAGATGCGATTAAGATGGCTAAAGATGCAGGCTATACCGCAGTTATCTCACATCGTTCTGGTGAAACAGAAGACACAACAATTGCTGATTTGGCGGTTGGTACCTGTGCCGGCCAAATAAAGACTGGTTCACTTTGTCGTTCTGATCGTGTTGCTAAGTATAACCGCTTATTGAGAATTGAAGAGCAGTTGGGAAGCAAGGCGCCTTATAAGGGTAGAAGTGAGATCAAAGGACAGTAATTTCTGGCCTTGATTGAATGAAAAGCACTGTGCGTTGAACGTTCAGTGCTTTTTTGTCTTTAGGCAAAACAAGCCTTATCTTAAATTATGCTAATCTTCAGAATTCTTTTCGCTAAAAGCCAATTTCTGAACTAGAGTAAATTTATTCCAATATATGTTTGTTTATCCGTTTTTATGTAGCGGGGCTTTCTTGTCTCTACGCTGTGGTAGCGGGAAGAAATATCGTTTTTGCTTGTCTATGTGTCTTGTCAGCGTATGGCAATCTTTAAGTAATAATGTGACTAGTGTGAAGTTAAAGGTGTAGTGAAGTTGTCCTTATGAAAGTGCTCTGGAGTATAATGGTCATTGTTATTCTTGGTTTGCAGTACCGCTTGTGGTTTGGCAGTGGTAGCTTTGCAGAAGTTTCGCATTTGCGCGAAAAAGTGGCTTTGCAGCAGGCGGCGAATGACACCTTAAGTGAGCGCAATGCTCAGCTGAATGCTGAGGTGCTAGACCTTAAAAATGGCTATGATGCGATTGAAGAACGTGCTCGTTTCAGTTTGGGCATGATAGGGCGAGACGAAACCTTTTACATGGTAGTGGCTTCGAAACTATAATGGCCCATTGCAAGCGCCTGCCATGACCAAGAGCGGGTCATAGGTTTTTATTTATCACTTTGTGCCCCAACTATGTCGGTTTCAAGCCCCAGTCCTTCGTTTACCTCCTCACCCCTCTCAGGCTTAGACTCTGCTAAGCAAGCACTACCTCGGTTTTGGGTCATTATTCCGGCAGCGGGTGTTGGCAGCAGAATGCAAAGTGACATCCCTAAACAATATCTTCAGCTTGGTTCAAGCAGTGTTCTTTATCTGAGTGCCAAAGCCTTCCTTGACCACCCTCGCTTTACTCAGGTGCATATAGGTATTTCCGAGGCTGATGACTATTTTGATAGCGATAGTTTGGCTCAAGATGCTCGAGTGATTCAGTATAAGGGTGGTAGTGAACGCTTCAATACTGTTTTAAATGGTCTTGATGCTTTGGTAGGTATTGCCGATGAGCAAGATTGGGTGTGGGTGC
>NZ_LWFE01001106.1:0-8149 GCF_001635675.1 Oleiphilus sp. HI0061
TGGTGTTGTTCTAACACCCACGAAGGTGGTGGCTCAAACGATGCAAGAAAGACGGAATGACCAAGTGCTTCAAGACCAGATTTCTCTTGGCTGATTCGTTTCGTTCGGCCACCTTTGTCTAGAGAATTTGCGACGATTAAAATATTAATGGTTTTGCTCCTTCAGCAAACATATCGGTTACTTTATTTCGTAGCGTGGCTTTTTTGCTCTGGCGCATTACCGCCAAAATCATCATATAGTAAGCGAGACTGTTCGTTAGGGTTACTTAAAGGGTCCCAGATGGGAAATAAACGCCTTCTAACTGCAAAGAAAACTCGGTCAATTTTGTTCGCTAGGCCGTTAGGAATATGCATCCACCTTAAAACCAGGAATATGCGTCGCCTAATCGCCCAGTTATATATGGATTGCTCAGAGTAGAAGTTATAGCCCCATCGCTTCTCAAATAGTCGGCTGGATGACTCAGTGATTTTGCTGTTCCAGCGTAAGTTAAAGTATTTAAGGTCTGAGAGGCTGGCACGAGTGCCTAAGTTATCAAAGATAATATTGCAACGAGGCTCTACATAAAGCTTTAGGCCTCGGTTCTTCAGCTGCATGCCGATATCCAGGTGCTCTCGGATAGTCATGTGCGGGAGTTCAAGGCTTTTCAGGACTTCGGTATTGAACATAACGCAATGAAGCTCAAACGCTTGGCTTTCAGTCACTTCTTGCGGCAGGTCTTCTGGTAAGGTCCGACGGAAGGTCTTTTCTTCGATCAGGTAGGGAGTGTTTTCTACATCGACTGCACGTAGTTCGGTGGTAAAAAGGTGATTGCGCAAGTCTGCACCTTCATCAACGCCAGAGGATTCCAGGGTTACGGGGTAGATGACAGCTGCTTCTTTTTGGTCACCTGTTTCGATGATAGGCGGTAACCAGCCCTCAGTTGTGCGTGAATCGTTATCTAAGAAAACAGTGTATTTAGTATTTATTTCGTTTCGCACTTTCGACATTGCATCGATTGGGATGATAAAGCCGTAGTCGATAATTTTGGCGTTATCTTTTCCTTGCAGGGCCTTTTTTGCTAACTCTATGATCGACTTAGGGTAGCCTAGGTCAAGTATGATTAGGTTGAACAGTTTTGAATCGGTAAACTGGTAGACGTTTTCGATACACTTTTCTAAGCCGGTGTATCTGTCCCTAGGTGAAATAACAATAGTAACTGGTTTTTGAGCTAGATTTTCCATAGTCGACCCAAGTAAGCAATGTAACAATAATAATTCAGAATAGTTTTATACTCGATTCTACGATAGAGTAAAGTGAAATTATCAAGACATGAGCGAAGGATTCACATTATATGGCAGTAAACGGTGGCGCAAGGGTTCTACATGTTCTTTCTAGCCTTAAGGTTGGTGGTGCTGAACGCTTTGTATTGGACTTATCGGCGGTACAAGAACAAGCCGGTGATCATGTTGAGGTATTTTCCTGCTCTTCCGAAGAGTGTGCATTAGATACCGAAGCATCAAAGCAATCCCTGAATTGTATTTTATCTTCAGGTGACCGTTTTCGTGACTACAAGGCGGTATGGCACTATTTCCGTACAAAGTCTTCCAAAAGCGTATTGCATATCCATAGTCCATTTGGTTTACGCTTTTTTGTTCCTCTATTGCCTTTTCTATTTTTGTTGGGGGTTCGAATAGTTTATACAAGGCATGGAATCGCTCCTTTGGCGAGTAAGAAGTGGCGTTTAATTCATCGTTTCGCCAACTTGTTTGTATCTTGGGTGACTTTTGTCTCTGATGCAGGGAAGAAGGCTTTCTACAATACGCACGGTTGGAAAGAGTCAAAACTTGTGACGATTAGCAATGGTGTGTTTGTACCACTGCAAGTGGCTAACATCGAGTCAACGAAGCTTCGTATAGGTTCTGTGGGGCGCATGGTGGCATTGAAAGGGCAGAAAGGCCTGATCAATGCGGTTAGTCGGTTGGATGCTACATTGAGAGAAAAGATAGAAATCCACTTCTTTGGTGATGGTCCTGAACGCAGCAAGTTAGAAGCTTTGGCTTTAGAGGCTTTGAACGATGGGCAGTGTATATTTCACGGGATGGAGCTTGATAGAGATAAGGTGTACGGCTCTTTCGATGTCTTGGCGGTTTGCTCTGAGCAGGAAGGGCTTTCTTTGGCCATTATGGAAGCTATGGCGAGAAGAATACCCGTGATAGCGACAAATGTGGGGGATAGCCCTAAGTTAGTATTGGATGATCAAACCGGCTTTTTATATGAGTATGCTGATGTTGAGAACCTGACAAAACTTATTACACAATTATGTGAAGATGATGAGTTGCGTCGAAGCTTGGGTGAAAAAGCAAGGGAGCATATGATTGAGAACTTTTCGTTGGAGTCTGCTAATGAAGAGTATCAAAAGTGTTATCAAGGCTAAACACTTTGCCTGTGAAAGCTGAAGAAAGGGCTGGCTTTAGTTCCGAGTGTTGTCTAATTTTGTAGCGCTCGGTTAATGCTCCTTCACTGACGGACTAGCCGAAGCGAATAAATGTGCCGTGGTGGCACCAATAAGCCCGCCTAGCGATGCTAATAAGCAGTCAGTTAAATCGACATAACGACCAATAACGAGAACTTGCAGTAGTTCAATGCTCAATCCATATAACAAGGTGACGGTAAGAATTACGAGCGTTTTATATTTTAGACTCAGGTATAGTGATAATAAGCTGCCAAGGGGTAAATAGAGTAGGACTTCTCGAACGATGTCAACTGCGGCGCCAATTGACCGTGCTGAGAAGTGAGCCTTGAAAGGTATGACGTTGCTATCGTAGATAAGCTTTTGTTTTATTGCTTTGAGTGATAACTCAAAATCAAAGGGAGATAGCGCCACGGAAAATAAAAATAAAGAATATAAAACGATAGACAATAGTACATCATACTTTTGTTTATCCTTGCTATTTACGTGCGCACTGGGCTCCTGGTATAGCTTGATGCATAACAATGAAATAGATAAGCCTATCATCGATGCCATATAAGGCATGAATATATCGCTCCTGCCTGACTTTATAAAAACTTCTGATACTTCAATGCACAATGAAAAGAAAAGGCAGTGGACAGCGGGTACTAGAATGTTAGGTGTTTGGCGTTTTATTTGAATATGTGCGCTTAAAAAGGCAAGTGGTATGAATATGATACAATTCAACGTTAAGTACTGCCAATCTACTGATGCGGATGAAAAGTGGAAAAAGGGGTCAAGAATCAAGCGTGGCATGTCACTGTTTTGACTGTTTAGCTTTGCATAGATATCAGATAATGAGACGGTGATATTAAGAGGTAGTAAACAGGTTATATAAGCGACCGCTATATAGATAAACCGGATTCCAGATATGTTTTGCAATGCCGCATTATCTGATTTTTGCTCTATACCAAGTAAGCTAGAAGGTGAAAAGTGAAAGTGCTTTAGTGCAATATAGGCGACAAAATAGCTCGTGATAAAACCTGAAGTATTTGATATTACGTCTGAAATATCGGAATAGCGCCCAATAAATGCTTGCGTTATTTCAACTAGTGTACTGACTAAAAAACCAACAAACAGATAGGGGCTCATTAATCTAGGAGAGGATTTACTCGCTATATATAGGGAACAAAGAAAGCCCAATGGCATATACAGCAGTATGTTCGTAGCAACATCTCTTAGGTTGTGAAAATTAAAAGAAAATGCACTCCCTTTTTCGAGTAGGGTCTGGATTGCACTTTCTGTGCTGGGTGCCTTTCCTGTTAGGTAAAAGCTTGCCGCTAGAATAAATAGTAAATATAGAAGTAGAAGAAGCCCAAAGCTTAGTCGTGTTATATTTGGGCTTGTTTGTAACGGCATTTGAGTTTCCCTATTTCTGTTAAGAGTAAATAATAGCTTTAGACTTTACCACTCAATAGCTTGGCGGCCACTTTGAATAGGAATACTTTTATGGCGTCACTGATCTTTTTGTCACCGGATATAGGGCTTAGCTTGATTCCCAGTCTCCTCTTAACTAATTCATTAAAGCGCAAGGCTAAGCCTTTCTTCTGAGTTTCTTTCGTGTTGAAGATAATTGATACTGAGGCTGAAACTTCATCGCATGTTTTTACCCAGTGTGGTGCTAAATAGGGAATATGAGCGCCTTCACCTGGCTTAATAAAAGTTTTTGTTGAGGTGTTAACAAATTCGTCCCGTAAGCTTGGTGCTACTTTATGGGTTTTGGCTACAAATGTTTCCAGTTCATCATCACTAATTTGTTCTTTATTCCAGGGTTCCCACGTATAGACTTCTTTAGTGCCCGTAAGTTGCATAAGGAAAGTGCTATACCGGTCGATGTGATAAGGCGTTGTGCCATTTGGTGACGTGATAAATAGATAGAGTGTTGAGTCAGTAATTTCTGTACCTAGTTCTTGGGCAAGTTGTTCAAGGTCGTTCTTTAGCCCTGTAAATAGCTCTTTATATTGTTCGTCAATTTCAGGACTTCTAACCATCACAAAAGAGTCTGAAGTCGCCAGATTTTCCAGTGCGTGCTCTAATGAGCATTCTATTTTATGTTCTTTATGAGCTGTATCAAGATTTGCATTGATGTCGACTTTACTAGAGCTGGCATACACGTGCTCCGGGGGAAGTCTGAGGACTAACTCAGATAGACTATCAAGTGATGCTAGAGGTGTCTCCACTACAGACTGGTTAAATTTGAATGACCTTTTGTTGAAGTCGGAGAACTGCTGTTCTTGATCTAGTTTTATGTATTTATACATTTTGCATTCCTTTTTCTCTAGTACTCTTAGTGGAAGAGCTTGTGCGGCTAGCTATTTCTTGAAAATCTACTTATTCACTCGTTTTTTGATAACACGGGCAGAATCACACGCAGTATTTCTTCTTCGGATAAAGGGCTTAATTGAAGCTTAAAACCTTGGTTAAGTTGTTCGATCAGGTTATTTAACCAAAAGCCGTTGTAGACTGTTCCAGCATGATAGTCGGCCAATATCAGGTTGCTAGGGTGATCGCCTTGACGACTCTTAATGGTGACCTTATCAGCTAATCGGGTTTCAAGGTTTATGGGCTCATTATAACGGTCACTATATCGCTTTATTTGCCAGGCGACATCATCTATGAATAATACGCGTTTCTTATCTTGAACGTAACTTTTTAGCTGACGATCAAAACTACCCAGGACTTGGTCTCGGTTTTTGATGTTTTCTAATGTTGGCCAATGTTTATAGCTTTCGGTTAAATTGCAGTCTCGACACATACCAAGAACAGCGACCTTTACAGAAGGGTGGCTCGCCAATAATTGCTCGGTTGCCTCGGTGATCTGACGGACACACTCACTGACAACGTCTTTAGCTGTCTTGTCTAAGCCGCTGACTCCCCATTGTTCTAATAGTTTGGTTGAGCCGAGATTGTTTACGCCGATTCGAATGATGACCAGCCCCTTTTCCCAGAAGTCCGGAGAGCGCTGCAAGCGAGAGATCAGCCATTTTGCTTGATAGGGCCAGCCTTCAAGCAAAGACTGACAGCGAAGTCCGGAAACTGCATAGTTATAGTCGAAGTCTAATTTCTTGGGGGCTCGGGCAGGGAGCTTAAGCCAGTTCTTGATTCTTGCCCAGCGGTAACTTTCACCCCATGTCCCGAATGCTCCAAGATTAACTTGCTCAGATCGAAATCTGTCCCATAGTGCTGGCCAGTTGTAAGTGACGCTATGGAAGTCGCCTCCTCTAGCTTTATTGTCATATTTATCTCGATAGCTATGACTGTCTGAATCACCTAATATTGCGACAGGAAACGCAGCATCACCAGGATCAGAAGTATCGATGCCTGTCTTATTCAGGAATAGCCAGTACGAGGCAAAAACCATTACAAAAAAAAGGCCGATGGTGGTGGTTGTTGGTTTAATCGAAAGCATCCTTGCCTCACTTTAGTAATGTCTGCTTAACCAGTTTTTAATCGCGTCGAACAAGCTGTGCTTATCGTTCAGCATGAAAAAAGTATGGTCAGCTTTGGGGAAATAGACTTCTTCAAATATTTGCGTGAAGAACTCGCCAGGAAATGCATCTTTCATTTGTCCCTGATAGTTGTAGTAGGACTGTACCCCTCCGCTGTAGACATATAGGCACTTGGCTTCGCGTTGATGCAATACTTCCATGTCGGCCTTATATTGACTTTTTTCCGGCAAGCGCCAGACATAGTCATCAACATTATTTGCTTGATTATCGCTCGATTCTGAAGACATAGCTTTGGTTTTAGTCAGCCGCTTAATTAAAGCCTTAATCAGGTTGAAGGGCTGAGATAGCTTTTTGAGAAATTTCACACGATTAAACTTTGGACTTAGGTAACCATAGCCATCTATCCAAACTAAACCTTTGACACGATCATCCTTTACAGCAATTTTGTGAGCGTTCTCGGCACCTGTACAAAGGCCAAAAGAAATTACACTGCAGTGGTTAAACTGAGCTTCAAGGCAATCCAAGGCTGCAAGCATATCCTTGGTAATTTGCTCTGTTCGAGAAGAAGGTGATGCGATGCGGGTGCTATCACCTTGCCCACTCAGGTCAAATCGAAAGCTGGCATACCCTAGATCAGCCAAGAATTTTGCGAGATGTACATGCAAATTGAAAGGGCCTGATTTATGAACTGCACCAGCATTAATTATCAAGAAACAAGGCTTCTTGCAGTCTTCTTCTGGAGCAGTATAGATACCCTGAAGGTGGTGCTGTGGGCCAAAGCTCTGAATTTGTTCAATCATTGACTTAAGCTCTTTAAAATAAATTGGTTGATATTATGTGTTGAGATTGAGCGGTCAATGTCCTTGTAGAAGTACCAATTGCCTTCATCATCAATATGTTGGTAGTTGATATGCTGCCCACCTGTCGCACTTAAGCTTTCATCTTCGGTCGTTGAGATGACGGTGCATGGCGTATCATTAAGGCTATTGAGTTGGTCTGCCAGTCTTAGAGAGTCTATTTGCTTTTGTAATTTCGTACAGTATTGATAGCCAAGGTATTCACCCTGTTTTAGGTCACTGCTTTTCCTTCTAACACTGAAATGCCAGTTTTGAGTAAGTACTTGTTTTTGCAGAGTGTCTAATTTACCAAGATAGTCGGAGCCATTGAGAATCGGGTCCCAAAGGACTAGCTCATTAAACTGGCACTTTGTATTGGCTAATGTAGCAATTGAGGCGCCTAAACGTGAGGCGACACAGACCACCTGCTCAACGCCTGCTCGGGCTTTTAGCTCCTCATATGCTTTGATAAGGTCTTGTTGCCATTCTTCGATACTTTGAGTAGAAAACTCACCAGTGGAGTCACCCACGCCGTGGTAGTCAAAACGCATGCAATAAAAGCCTTGTTTAGCGAGGCTAGTGGCAAGTAGCTGGGTCATTCGATAGTTGCGAAAATACTCATGTCCGATCGGAGAGCTGAATAATATTGCTTTGCTACGATAAGCGCCCGCACCAGGCTCATGTATTACGCCGTAAAGAGGTAATTTACTATCACCGAAGAATACTGGGTGGATTGTTTGCGTTGCGGGAGAATGTAGCTCTGTTTTATTGGTTTCGTCAGAAAGACCTTTAGCCGCTGAGCTTTCTGTAGCGGCTGTTTTTGTGGTCTGATCTATTAGCTCAGCTAGTTGATGTAAGCTTTCCAGTAGTAAGTCTCGAGGCTTCAGTTCAACGTTAAAATGCGCTTGCACTTTATGAATAACTTGAATGGAAAGTAATGAATGGCCGCCGATATCAAAGAAATTATCGTATTTGTTAATATCATGGTTCCCGCATACTTCTCCCCAGCAGAGAGCTAACCACTTTTCTGTGCTTGTCTCGGGGCCTTGACGCGATTCACCGGCAGACATTTGAGTTAGGTTCCAGCTTTGCAGGACTTTTCGATCAAGCTTGTTGTTAAGGGTGCGTGGTAACTCCCCGAGTGCTTCAAGGTGCTGCGGCACCATGTAAGGGGGCAATTGCTGTCGCAGGTGCTCACGAAGTTCACTGAGACTAATCGGGCTATTCTTCCATACAACATAAGCGATGAGCCGCGTATCGCCGGCACGGACTTCTCGTACGCTTAAGGCGCAGTCGTCAATGGCGTCGTGTTGGCGCATAAGCGTCTCAATTTCACCCAGTTCTATTCGGTAGCCGCGTACTTTGACTTGCTGATC
>NZ_LWFE01001107.1:0-7411 GCF_001635675.1 Oleiphilus sp. HI0061
TCAGCAGGTGTTTGGTATCAAAGCGTTGGTTGAGCGAATCACCCAGTTTGACGCGAACGGTGCAAGAGAAGGCGGCGTGATCTGGCATACCACAGGAAGCGGTAAGTCTTTTACGATGGTATTTTTAGCCAAGGCCTTAATTTGGCTTGAAGAGCTGGCTAAATGCCGATTTATTATCGTCACCGACCGGGTAGACCTTGAAGACCAACTTAGCACAACCTTTGCCTCAGGTGGAGCGCTCTCTGACCGAGATAAACGCGACGCGATGGCGACATCCGGCAAACGTTTGGCTGAACAAATCGGCCATGGCAATGAAAGAGTCATCTTCTCCATCATCAACAAGTTTGGCTCCGCCATTAAGTATAAGGAATGCTATAACGACAGTCCGGATATGA
Organism: Oleiphilus sp. HI0061; assembly: GCF_001635675.1. Lineage (NCBI taxonomy): Bacteria > Pseudomonadati > Pseudomonadota > Gammaproteobacteria > Oceanospirillales > Oleiphilaceae > Oleiphilus > Oleiphilus sp. HI0061. Next base: position 396 of record NZ_LWFE01001107.1, read on the forward strand.
TTGTTTTGGTGGATGAGGGCCACCGAAGCCAGAACGGTGAAAACAATATCCGTATGCAACAAACTCTGCCTAAAGCTGCCTTCGTTGCGTTTACTGGAACCCCACTACTAAAAGACGACAAGACAGAAAACAAATTCGGCAAGATCATTCACTCCTATACCATGCAGCAGGCGGTAGAAGACAAAACCGTTACTCCTTTGTTGTATGAAGAGCGTATCCCCGAACTGAATGTGAATGACGAGGCGATTGATGCCTGGTTTGATCGCATTACCCAAAAGCTGACCGATGAGCAAAAGACTGACCTAAAGAAAAAATTTTCTCAAAAAGGTCAGATTTATCAAACGGAAGGTCGAATCGAGTTGATCGCTCATGATATTTCAGACCACTTTCAAAACTTTAAACAACAGGGTTTAAAGGGGCAATTGGCCTGTGACTCAAAAGCATCAGCTATTCGCTACAAAAATGCTTTGGACAAGATAGGTAAGGTGACTTCAGTTGTTGCCATGTCATCGCCAGACACGCGTGAAGGCCACGAAGCTGTCGACCAGGAAAGCAAAGACATTGTTCAAAACTGGTGGAAAGGCAATGTTGGGAAGATGGATGAGAAAGCGTATACCAAAGCGATTATTAAAGAATATGGCCGGGATGATGGCCCCGACATAATGATCGTGGTCGATAAACTGCTTACTGGATTCGACGAACCAAAGAACACCGTGCTTTATATCGACAAACCGCTTAAAGAGCACAACCTGATTCAAGCGATTGCTCGTGTGAATCGCTTACACAGTAAAAAGCAATTTGGTTATTTGATTGATTATCGCGGAATCTTAAAAGAGTTAGATACTACGATTGAAAAGTACCAAGACCTAGCTGAACGTACTCAAGGTGGCTTTGATATCGAAGACCTTCAAGGTTTGTATCACAGCATGGATACTGAGTATAAGAAGTTACCTGGATTATATAGCGACTTGTGGGCCATCTTTAGTGAGGTTAAAAACAAACAAGACCCCGCAGCCATGCGCCAGACCCTCGCGCCAAAAATTAAAGAAATCGAAGGCCAGTTGGTCGATACCAACCTAAAGAAGCGTGACGACTTTTATTCTGCCTTAACGGCCTTTTCTAACTGTATGAAAGTCGCTCTTCAGTCAGCCACTTTTTTCGAAGATAAGAGCTTTGATAATAAGCGCCAGCTTTATAAAGACACACTGAAAATGTTCGTGAGCTTGCGAAAACAAGTTCGCGAAGACGCCAATGAAACTATCGATTATGACGAGTACAGCGACGATATCCACGCGCTATTAGATAAACATATCGCCGGGCTTGAGGTAAGAGAGCCAGAAGGTGCTTATCTTGTCGGAAATATGGGTAAAAACGTCAAGCCACAAGATATGAGTGACGATGAGGCACGTAATCAAACTGATAAAATTACCGGCCGAATCACTAAAATGATTGAGCAAGACTTGGCGGATGATCCTTACGCTCAAGCTCACTTCTCCAAGCTACTTAAAGAGGCTATCGAAAAGACGAAAGAAATGTTTGATGCACCGGTCAAGCAATACATGATGTTCGCCGACTTCGAAGAAGAAGTGAAAGCCCGCAAGGTACCTGATACCCCGGCAGCTTTTACGGATAGCGAGGGTAAACTTAATCAACATGCTCAGGCTTATTATGGTTTGTTCAAGCATTTGTTTGGCGAAGACTATCTCAATGCGAAGACATTGAATGAAGAGCATATAGTAGAGCAAGCTTTTGCCGTTGATAAGGCTGTTAATAACGCGGTTGCGGAGTACTCCATAAATCCATCTGAGATTGAAAATGCTATCAGCAAAGAACTTCTGCCAATGTTATTTACGGACCTTGGTTTGGAAGACGCAGAGCGCTATATACAAGAAGTGTTGAAGATTACTCGCCTCGGCCTACACCGCGATTAAGGGAGAGGGATCTATGTCTTCAAGCGGGATGGGCGCTGAGATTTGCACTCATACACAAGAGCGAGGCGTATTAGCATATGGTGATGACGTAATTCATTACGACATTATTCGCAGAAGCGAGCATCAAGCAAGTACTGATACTGCTAAAGCACGCAAGGTCTTAATTAAAGTCCACCCTGACCAAAGAGTGGTTGCCACGGTGCCTTATGATGCAACAGAGCAATCAATCCAAAAGGCCATCGCAAAACGTGCTCGTTGGATTTGGAAGAATATTCAAGACTTTGCAAGACAACACGAATACGTGCTACCGAAACAATATATCAGCGGGGAAACGCAATTCTATTTAGGTAAGCGCTATGTTCTCAAAGTGATTCTCGATGACGAGCTAACGCCTGCTGTAAAACTTAGTCGCGGTAAGCTCAATGTCACGTTGGCTAAGAAACCTGAGAATCAGACAAAAGTAATTAAAGGAATGCTAGATAGCTGGTATCAATACCGAGCAAAGGTCATATTCCAAGAGCGATTACATGCGATGCTTCCCCGAGCAACATGGGAAGAAGGCATACCCTCTTTCCGAATCATGGCCATGAAGAAGCAATGGGGCAGCTGCTCAAAACAAGGACTGTTAATGCTAAACCCACATCTCGTAAAAGCCTCTAAGGAATGTATCGATTACGTGATATTGCATGAGCTCTGCCATATAGCTGAACATAATCATAGCGAGAAATTCTGGCGATTACTGACGCAGGTAATGCCAAATTGGAAAGAAGTTAAGGCGAAGTTAGATGATATGGCGGAATTATATTTGAACGGATAAATAACTAGCCATTTGTAAAGAGATAGAACCGCTTTTTTTAGAAGACCGCTATTTAGTATAAGGGCCGAAAAATATTTTCAAACTTCATTTACGGTTCAAAAACCAGACTGGTTTTTTATTTTTATCTTATTGATATATATAGCTTTTATGTTTTTTAATTTTTTCAGCTATCGATATACGTCCTTGGTGCCACATTGTCAAACAATTGCTGAACATCATGAAATGCATGGCGAGCACTTAACTCTTCATATTACATTGAGTTTTAGTTAACTTTAAAATAAGACGATACTTAGTCACTCTTTGACAGCTGACGCCGATCTATTTTTATTGGTGAGACAGCCTTAACAATTGCTCAGAAGGATATATGGGAACAGAAAAACTTATAATCTATTGCGATATGGATGATTGCCTAGCTGATTACAATGGTGGTTATTTAGCGTCAAAGTCACAATTCCCTGACATCGCGTTTCCACAAAGTATTCCTGGTTTTTTCAGGAGTCTGAAACCACTACCCGGAGCAGTAGAAACATTTCACTGGCTCTCTAGAAATTCAATTTTTGACACCTATATACTAAGCGCTCCGTCTCTCAAAAACCCACTCTCCTATTCTGAAAAGCGCATTTGGGTTGAGGAAAACTTAGGTGAAGAGTTTATTGATAGGCTGATAATCTCATCATATAAAAACCTCAATTACGGTCACTATCTGATAGATGATTATGATAGCGGGAAAGGCCAAGAGTTATTCGGAGGAATGCTCATTAAGTTTGGCACAGGTCAATTTCCAGACTGGAACTCTGTCAAACTTTACTTTGAAAATGTGGCCTCTAGAGTTAGTTAAGTTACTTTCTATGTGACCAGTGTAAATCTAAAAAAAGAAAACCATCCCTGACGTTTCCCAAATTCAGAACAATAACTTTAATGATTTTTGCCATGCAGCCAGCACGACTATTTAATATCAAAAAAATCTAGCGCTAACTGCAAATCTGTTTCGCTGAAAGCCTGCTCAGCATCTGGTGTAATCTGAGCGTAACTTGCTATCGGATACTTTTCAAAACTGTCCAAAGATAGCAACAGATCTTGATCGTCAATGAGGAGCAAATTGACTCTCGGGACTGGGTTACTTTCCAACGCCTCTATCATAAAAAACACTTCGTCCGGTTTCTCACTGGTATATCGGAAGGGAATAAACCAGTCTTTGTGCAAATGCGAACTGTCCAATCCAGAGCGCACAAGTGCCTTGAATAAAGTACCTCTCTGTTTGCTAAAGTATTTCCTCCAGGAACTAATCAACATGATTTTTGCTTGTGTTACTTCACAGAGAGTGTTGATTCGTTTCGTGCATGATTGATTAAACGACACTGTATCTAAAAAGAGATGCCAATCTTCATCCCTGGAGGGAGGCTGATACAAATCCGCATCGGGCAGTAAAACCCCATCAATATCAAGCAAGATAATGTTGATAGAACGCTCTCCTTGTCGAATAAGTTGAGATTTTGTGAGTGTAGGTTCCAAACTGACAACTGTATGTCAATTATAAGCGCAGTTCTTGTAATTCTGCGGCCTACAATGCAGATTATGTAAAAATTGAAATCTAAACTAGATACTATGGCAGAGCCGTATTTGTCGTAGAAAATTGCGCACTTTTGACAAAGGCATAAAACTCTTGCAAGAGAGCTGTGCTTTGATAGGTAGCGTTCGAATACTTCTAAACCTCAAAAACCAGACTGGTTTTTTATTCGCAAACTATTGATATATAAGACTTTACCACCCTCTCTACCTTTCTCTTTCGATGCACAAGAAACCGCAAAACCTTGAATTCAGACCTTAACGCTGTTACTTTTTGAGTGTGGCGTATCTAGGCGCCACCTCCGCTTATAAAAGCTCAGCGAGCACTAGACACAATTCGACTATTTCAATTACGCATGATTGGCGGAGGCATGCGTATGTCTGGAATAGATCGCCATGAAAAAATTATCTGAACAAATCAAAATTGAAGCAAAGAAGCTAAAGAAAACCACTCATCAACACGAGACTCTTAAGAAAATAAGGCACCGTTTATCTATCGAGTCCGGCTTTAAACGAGGCTATCTAGAATTACTTAAGTTTGAGAGAGAGAAAGAACGCGAAGATCGCTTCGCAAAAGAGGGAATCAAACCATCTAAAAAAACCATACCATTATTTCCTGTTGGCAATGGCCTCGAGGTATTTCTAAATAGCGATGGACAACGAGGTATTAGGGCACTCAATGACTATAACATTGGAGACTTACTAATTACTGATTATCCAGTCTTTTGGGCCACGCTAAAATCCGTAGAAGAAGATGTCCGAATGAGCTGGAAACTAACGGCCGAAATACTAGCCCATAATAGGAAAGACTTTGAAAAGTTTGTGAACGAATATGAGCTAAGACACGACTTACACACGCCCCGCTACGATGAAAGCGACAGAAAAATATCATCTTTCTTATCTAAGCGTACGGGCCTAGAAAATAGCGACATTCGGCGAATTTACAATATCGTTAGTACCTATCACTGCATATCACAAATAGGTTTAATCCATGAGGAAACCAAAACATATGCTATGGGAGTTCGCAGTTCAATTATCCCTAGCCTTTGTTTTTTTAACCATAGCTGCAATCCAAATAGCCAACGCCAGACATACCGAACTATCGAAGAGTATAAGTCTATGTCTGAAAAACTAATCGCAACAAAGGAGATAAAAAAGGGTGAGGAAGTTACTTGGGCTTATAGCGATGTATTGAACGACTCACTCAAAAATAGGAGAAAGAAACTGAAGCAAAGATTCGGCTTTCAGTGCTCGTGTAAGCGATGTATAACGGAGCAGCAAAACAAGAATAGATAACCTCTTTACCGAAAACGAACACAATCGCATTAAAAAAGTTGTGTTCGCTATTTTGGCGTTTAAGCATGGACGCTTTTTAGATTTAGCAAAACACCAAAAACTAGATACCAATAAAAGGAGGACGGAGTGAAATTAATTACCTATATCGGTATGGATAGCTGTCTATCCGATTACAAAAAATCGATTGCGCAATATAGAACCGTGCATCCAGAGATCGAATGCCCACAAAGTATTCCCGGATTTTTTCAGGAATTAGAAGCTGTGGAGGGCTCGATCGAGACAATCAATTGGCTTGCAAATTATCAAGACTTCGATGTTTATATATTGGCTGCACCTTCGTTGATGAATCCAGCTTGCTACCAAGAAAAAAGAGAATGGATTGAAACTCACCTGGGAACGAGGTTTGTCGAACGATTAATTCTATCGCCACACAAAAATCTACAAAAAGGGCACTACTTAATTGACGATAATACTTCTGGCGAAGGACAAGAGCTATTCGAAGGCGAGTTGATTCATTTCGCATCCTCAAACTACCCCAATTGGAAATCAGTAAAGAACTTTTTTTCAGATGTTTTGAATACTTTAAAACACGGTATAGTCGACGAAATTGATAAAAATCGAAAAGGGCTAAAACTTGGTCAATACATGCGGATAACTGACACGCCGACAAATATCATAAACGAAACTAAAAAAGGAAAATAATGACTTTCTTAGGATAAACTTCTCATATTATTTTGAATGGAATTTGGAAAAGAATTTTGGAGCTCAAAATCATCAGAGCATTTAGACAGAAATTAGTCCGAAATAGGCGACTCGACAAATAGTGTATTTGGCAGCGAAAAACACGCATATAGAACTAGAAAATTTGTAGGTCGAAATATGTAGCCCGAATAACCGTAATAACATATTGTTTTATTGGTTTAATATTAGCTTTCACCTACATTTTTGTCATATTCCGTATTCGTATAAGCTTTTTTCGACCGTTGCTATTACCCATGCTTAGAAGCGAAACAAGGCTTACCCTGTGCCGCGTATATTAGAGCCGGTCATGATGGCACAGGTACAATTCGTGCTCTCGAAACCATTACCACTGGCCTTAAGTGGCGATGGGTACAGGAGCCCCTTTTACTAAAAGGCGCTTACCAAAAAGAGTTTGAGAGCCATTGCTCGGAATTAGGTGGCGCAATGGCATGTGCACTTGATCAGGGAATCATTTAGAATCTATTTCATTCCAATACCGATTTAATAAAAGGCAAATCACCCGTGTTAAAAATCATTGTTGTCATACTTGTTGTTGCACTTGCAGCATTCATCGTCCACCGCACTAATCAAAACAAAAAGCTAGCCGTTGAGAATCAACAATTAGGCAGTGAGTTTCTTGCCCAAAACATGACCAAAGAAGGCGT
>NZ_LWFE01001108.1:0-6290 GCF_001635675.1 Oleiphilus sp. HI0061
AAGCGGCCTTGTATCTCAGCCATATTGACGGCTTCATATAATTCGACAACACCGATTCCACCCAAGACACGTACTTCATTTACGCTGTCTAGCTTGGCGCATGGGCTTAAGCCTTGTTTTAGCTTGGTTTCGATATTAGCTAAACGATCTTCCCAAGGCGAGTTTAAAAGCTGCTTTACGCTTGCCAATGCTACAGCGCAAGCGAGAGGGTTGGCCATAAAGGTTGGGCCGTGCATGAAAACGCCTGGGTTACCTGAGCTGATGGTATCACTGATATGTCTCGTCGTAAGCGTCGCCGCGAGGGTCATGTAGCCACCGGTGATGGCTTTGCCTAGGCATAAAATGTCGGGTGTTACCTCGGCATGTTCACAGGCGAAGAGTTTTCCGGTACGGCCAAAGCCGGTAGCAATTTCATCAAAAATTAGCAGAACGCCAAACTCATCTGCAAGTTTACGAGCTTCTCTCAAATAGGACTCAGAATAAAAGCGCATTCCCCCGGCACCTTGAACGATAGGCTCCATAATAATGGCTGCGGTATCTTGGTGGTGGTTCTCAAGCGCTGCTCTAAGGGCTTGCTTGTCATGTTCATTGCAGGCTTCACCTGGCTTAGATGTGGGTGCTGGAACAAAGAACTGCTTGGTTAAGGTTTCTGAGAACAGTGAGTGCATACCGTTTATCGGGTCACACACCGACATGGCCGCAAAGGTGTCGCCATGATAGCCATTAAGTAGCGAGATAAAGCGTTGCTTCTTGGGTTTGCCTTGGTCATGCCAGTACTGAATTGCCATTTTCATGGCGACTTCAACGGCCACAGAGCCTGAGTCGGCGAAGAATACAGCCTCTAATTCTTGAGGGCTGATCTCAACCAGGAGTTTGCTTAGCTCGATGGCTGGATCGTGCGTGAGACCGCCAAACATGACATGAGACATTTTGTCGCATTGTGCTTTTAGGGCTTCATTTAGTGTAGGGTGATTATAACCATGAATGACGCTCCACCAGGACGCCATGCCGTCTATTAGCTTTGTTCCGTCTTTTAGCTTGAGTGTGCAACCTTGAGCTGATTCGACATGAAAAATCTTATGGGGTGCACCAATTGCACTGTAGGGGTGCCAGATATGTTGGCGGTCGATCTCAAGGGCAGTTAGCGTGGTGCTGTCGCTCATAGCTTATATCTCTGATTCAAATTTATCATGCCAGTTTAAATGATATGGTTTCGTTCAGGTAGTTTCTATTTTTTTATTGGTCTAGACGTAATCAGCAGAGGGTTTCAGCTCTCGCATGAGTATATCTCGTGCTAACCCGCTAGCGAGCCATGGAAGGCTCTACCTACAATAATAGTATAACCTCATATCTGTAGGCAGAGGGTTCCACCCCTCGCTGAGTCTACCCCGCGCTAACCCTGCCAGCGAGACGAGGGAATGTATGTTTTCGATTGAGAAACCCTTTTTCTTACTCTTAAAAATAATGAACCAGAGAAAAACTGGAGGAGTGCTGATAGGCTTGTTCTTTGGTTTGTTGCTGATAAAAGCTGTGGTAAGCCGTTTGTGCCCGGATTTGCCATTGAGCACCAAGGTTGAAGCTAAAGCCAAGCTCAATATCCAAGCGCTTGAACTTAGCGCCGAAGAGATCAAAGGGGCGATAGGCTTCTAGCTTTAGGTTCCAGTCTTCATGCTGGCTTAGCCAGCCAAGTCGGGGGCCTGCTGCTAACCAGTAGCCTTTATCGATATCATTATCGAGATTCAGTTCTCCGTCAGTAAGGATGTATAGACGCTGCCCAAGATATTCGTAACTCAGCCCTCCACCAGCATTCAAAAAACTGCTTAACTCTTCAGGGGCGCTGCGAGGTCGATAAAAACCGGTCGCAACATGCCAGGAAATCGGTGTAATAAGCTGATTGCGTGGCGTGTAGGAGGCAATATCTATGAGCTTTAGTTCTTGGATTCGAGTTTTTGTATCGCCGTTCATTTCGGTACGACGAACTTTCATGTTAAGCATTTCAAGTTTAGCACCCTGAATATAGCCAGGTAAGGCATCCAACTGATCGTGGTATGCAGCTCGAATCTCTAGTTGCTGGAAATGATTGCTGCCGTCATAACCGCCCGCTAGCATCAAACGGCGTGAGTCGTGCCCTTGGTCATCGCGATACTTGGGTGTTGGAAAGTCTGGAAATACTTTAGTCTTATCGATCTTACTTCTAGTCGAAAGTAATTCAATCGTTCGTTTGCCAAGGTGTGGAAGATCTGATTTTTTTCTCACTGCTAGGTAGCGGCTGTATTGGTGGGCCAGCTCTAGAACCTGTGCCTGGCTCTCAGCGTTTAATTGTTGCAACTGAGTTTTTGAAAGCTTGCTGTCTTCAACCAAGTGCCTGGCAAGGCGAATTTCATCATCGCTTAGATTTTCGATCATCTGGGTCATCAGGCTTAAGGTGGAAGGGCGGAAACGCGCGTGCTTTACCGCTCCTGCTTGTTCAACGGCGCGTACTGTATCGGAAGGGATTGCGCTGAGTTTGAAGGCGTCGACGAAGTTAAAGCGTTCGCTGGCTGCATCCAATAAGGTGAGTAATTGATAGGAGCAGTTTTCATCGACAAAATAATAATCAAAATGAACCGTTCTTATTTCCCAGGCGTGTCGGACAAACTGTTCGACCTCTTCTTGTGTTAGATCTAAAGCGTATTCCCAAACGTCGCGTGACTCCAGGTGGCTGTATTCTTTGACTTTTTCATAGTAGGGGAGAATTGTAAAGACACCGGGGTAGCCACCGGAAAGACCTTTATAGGTAAAGACTAGCTCGTTATCGTCAGGATTAGCATTCGCTGCAAAATTGATGCTGTAGTCTAGTAGTGCATTACTGCCAGAGGCACGATCTATACGAATAAAGGTATGCCCGAACATTGAGGAAGGGCTATTTAGATAGGCTGCCGGGAAGCTCAAAGTTAAGCTTTCCGGATCGATCTTGGCGAACCAGTCCTTATAATCTGGGCACTTGGCTTCGGTGAAGTTCAATTCAGGGAGTTGTTGTTTTAGCCAATGAAAACGAGCTGGGAACTGGCAAATAAGCTCAGGGTCGCGGCTACCGCCAGTAAACGCATTAATATTAGCCTTGAGCTCAGACTTTGGCGAGTACTTTCCGTCTGGAGCGATAAAAAAACTGTCGTCATCAACCTGACTTTCAAATCGCGGAATAAAGCCTATTTGGTGAAAATGAAGAAGGTCGAGCCATTGTTCATTATCCGCTAGGGAAGTAAGTTTTGAATCTGGTATCGTTTGCGCGAGAGAGTTAAAGCTTAGACAGGCAAGAAAAGCTACATTCACCAGAATGTAATGGTAAGGGCAGTGCATGATATCTCTCGTTAGGGTGAATGCCGGTCTTTTAACTGGCACAAAAAAAGGGCATCAAATTGTGCCCTTTTTTAGATTCTAGATCTAGCGTAAGCGTAGATTAAACGAGGCTAATTAGCCTAGGTATTTAGCAAGAGTCTTGTTCTGGCTCATTACGCTAACCAATGCTTGGTATGCGTCACCAGAAGTTGTTGCTTCAGACATAAAGATTTGGTCAAAGCTTGCTTTCAATGCAGCATTGAATGTAGCAGCATCTTCTTTAGCAACGCCAACAAGTTCAGATAGTGCAGCAAGTGTTTCACCTTCACCAATTGCAGTGTCTTGAGCCAGTTGGTCAAGGTTTTTATCTATAAAAAGGGATACTTGGACTTTTAGAGGGCCGTTTGCATCTTCACAGCCAAGTGTGCCTGAGGTCATAGCAAAAGTTTGGCTGGCTATTCCGTTAGTTGTTGCGGCAAGAACGTGCTCATGCCATTCATCTGCATTTTTGAAAATAACTTCAGTACCTAAGCCGCACCCTGCAGGACCGTGACCGCCGGCAGCCATTGCAGTAAATGGAGCAGAAAGAATGAATGCACCTAAAATTAGTTTTTTCATAGCAATTCCTTGAATCATTTTTTGTAAGTAACGCCCTTCGATTATAAACAGCGTTATTGGAAAAAGGCAATGTGTTTAGTTTTATACAGCTTACCTTAAGTTTCACATTTTAATAGTGTAGTCGAAGATTTGGAAAAGGGAACAACGGGAGCTTTAATCTGCAGTTTCAGGTCGTGATAAGATTTAACAGCCTCATGAGTCGAGGCTGTTAAACGGGAAGAATATTTATCTAGAACTTCAGATCTGCATGTTGTTCTGGTCTGAGTCTCGGGCCGTACTGACTCACCACTTGAGCTGCGGCTCTGTTAGCAAGCGTTGCTGCTTGGGCAAAGGTTTGGTCATGAGTGATTGCATAAAGAAATGCACCTGCGAACATGTCGCCGGCTCCATTTGTATCGATTGCTTTTGCTTCAACGCCAGCGACTATTGAGATTTCATTGCCGTCATAAACGAGAGCGCCATCTTTTCCTAAAGTAATTGCAAAAGACTTTGCAGTTTCTTTAAGCTTTTCAGCAGCATCTTCGATGTTATTGCTTTGTGTCCAGGCGAGTGCTTCGTCTTTGTTGCAGAATAATAAATCAACCTGTTGGCCGATCATTTCCTTTAGCCCTTCGCCAAAGAACTCGACCATTCCTGGGTCAGAGAGGGAAATTGCCGTTTTTACACCCTGCTGCTCGGCAATTTCCCGTGCTTTGATGGCCGCTTGTTTGCCACTAGGTGATGTAACGAGATAGCCTTCGATATACAGGTATTCAGATTGAGCAATAGCTTTAGCATCAAGCTGTGCTTCATCTAATTCAGCGCTTACGCCCAAGAATGTATTCATGGTTCGTTCGGCGTCAGGGGTAATCATAACCAGACATTTTCCGGTTGTACCATTCGGGTGGGCTTTATCGCTTGTGGTCACGCCCGCTGCTTGGGTATCTTGTTGGAAGAATAGGCCGTTTTCGTCGTCTGATACTTTGCAGGAATAATAGGTCTTGGCACCGAAGTAACTGGCAGCGATAATCGAGTTGCATGCCGAGCCGCCGCTGGCTCTTTTACTACCAACCAAGTGTTCTTTCATTAGCTCTAGTATTTCGGCTTGGCGGGTTTCATCCACCAAGGTCATTAGACCTTTCTCAATATTAGCTTGGGATAGGAATTCATCGGTGACTTCAATTTCAGTATCGACGAGGGCGGCGCCTAAACCATAGACGTGATATTGTTGCATAGTAATTGCCTTGCTAGTTGGCTAATGGTGGTGTCCATTATATACAGCGTCATTTGCGTATGGCAAAGACGATTTATACGCTTGGTGAATAGCCTGCGCGGTAGATAGCATGAAAAAGGATATATGAGGAAGAACCTTGCTTGGAATGAATAGAAATGTATTGGTTTTATTGTTATCTGGTGCGCTGGGCTTGTGTATTGCGCCAATGGTTGTGTTTATCGGTGGTTTGGTCGGGGCATCGCTTGCTCCTGATCCAGAACTTTCCACATTGCCTGTAGCGGGCATTGTTATTGGTACCGCCTGTGCCGTGATTCCGGTCTCGCGTCTAATGCAGCGTTTCGGTAGAAAAAAGATCTTTTTGGCTGCCTCCTTATATAGCGCTTTGGTATCATGTTTTGCTGCGATTTCTATATCTTATGAAAGTTTTTGGTTGTTTTGTTTGAGTACTGTATTGCTAGGTGGTGCCCTGGCCGTTATTCAGCAATATCGTTTTGCGGCAATGGAGAGTGTTGAGCCATATCTGGCACCAAAAGCTGCATCCTTCGTGTTGTTGGGTGGGCTTATTGCGGCGATACTAGGGCCAGAGCTGGCTCATCTGGGGAGGGCGTTGCATGAAGTGCCCTTTTCGGGCTCGTTTACTCTGCTTTCAATTCTTTGTTTATTAAGTGGTGTTGTTATGTTGTTTTTTCAGCCCGTTGTCGTGACAGGGGGTGAGGAAGAACTCGGCGGCCGTCCTTTAATTGATATCATGCATTCATCCTTATTTTGGGTGGCGGTGATGTCGGCAACCATAGGTTATGCGGTGATGAGTTATGTTATGACCGCTACGCCCGTCAGTATGCATGTCATGGAAGGGCATTCTTTAGAAGATACTAAATGGGTTATTCAGAGCCATATTCTTGCGATGTTCTTGCCTTCCTTAGTGAGTGGATATCTGATTTCAAAGTTTGGTGAATATCGCTTGATGCTGGCTGGTTTGGCAGCTTATACGGTGTGTTTGATGATAGCGCTTTCAGGTCAGAATGTGATGCATTATTGGCTTGGATTGGTGTTGCTAGGTATTGGTTGGAACTTTCTATTTGTCGCAGGTACGGTTTTGCTTCCTAAAGTGTACCAACCTGCCGAGAGGTATAAAGTACAG
>NZ_LWFE01001109.1:0-5462 GCF_001635675.1 Oleiphilus sp. HI0061
TGGCGGTTGTGGACTTAGGTTTGCCAAAAATTGAAGGCGTTGAAGTGATTCGTCGTTGGCGAAAAGCGGGGAGGGACTTCCATATATTGATACTGACTGCTCGCGGAAATTGGCAAGATAAAGTTGAAGGCATGGATGCTGGTGCAGATGACTACCTGGTGAAGCCTTTTCATGTCGAAGAGTTATTTGAACGTATTAAAGCCTTGCTCAGACGTTTTGGCGGCCAAGCCTCTTCAGTGCTAAAGTTTGAGACTCTGACAATAGACCTATCGGCCAAGCAAGCCACAGTAAATGATAGCGCGATTGACTTAACTGCTTTTGAGTTCAATATTCTAGAGTACCTTTTGCTAAATTCTGAGCGACCAGTCTCGAAGGCTGAGTTGACCGAGCACCTTTATGAGCAAGACTACGACCGGGATAGCAACGTGATAGAGGTCTTGGTTGGCCGTCTTCGAAAGAAACTTGAAACGGCTTGTAAGCTTTCCTTAATCAAAACTGTGCGAGGGCAGGGTTATCGCTTCCTTCACCCTTCAGAGTAAGTGTTGATGAAGACTTGCTTGATGAAAAACTGGCTGCTGACAAGTATACAAGGGCGCTTGGCGTTGGCTTCAGTCTTATTGCTACCCCTTATTTGTGGTGCCTTGGCTTGGGTGCTTGAGCGCGCTTATTCTGCTAGCTTGCTGGAAGCCCAGCATCAAAAAATGACGACACAGGCTTATGCTTTGATTGCATCGGCCGAACTGGAATCCCAATCGCTTTGGTTGCCTGAACTGGTGACTGATGATCGTTTGAACCAAGCTTTTTCTAATCACTATGCTTTTGCTTTTAATCATCAAGATAACGCTCTCTTGTGGAAGTCTCTCTCCGCTCAAGGACGCTTGGACACGGTTGAGTATGATGTAAGTGAGCTAAGCCTGGGAGACCCAAAATTCCTTCGTTTACCTATTAGTGACGTGCCTTTTTTCCACCTACATTATTTAGTTGAGTGGGAAGATGGTGAGCGTGTTTTACCTTTCCGTTTTGTTGTCTTGGAAACGCAAGATGCTTATCGCCAAGCAATGGAGGAGTACAGAGCCTCGCTTTGGTTTTGGTTGAGTGCGGTAGCGCTGGCACTCATTGCACTTCAGTTCATGATACTGAAGTGGGGGCTTCGCCCTATTGCTGCTTTAAGTCATGACTTGAGTGTGATTCAGAAAGGTGAGTCGGATTCGCTGAAAGGCAATTATCCCTTAGAGCTTCAGGAGATGACGGATAGTATTAATCGTCTTATTTCCCACGAAGCTCATCAGCGAGAACGCTATCGGAATACCTTAGCGGACCTGGCACATAGCATTAAAAACCCTTCTGCCATTATTAGCAGCGCCTTGAATCAGGCGGGAAACTCCCTACCTGATGATATGCGCAATACCTCATGGCTCCAGGATATTGAGGAGCAGAATGAGCGCATCGATAAAATACTTTCCTACCAGCTAACACGCGCCGTTGGGGGTGTGGCAGCCCCGTTTAATAAGGCCGTAGTAGTCAAACCCTTGTGCGATAAAATCTGTGCAGCCATGGGCAAGGTCTATCATGATAAGTCGATGACTTTGGCTTGTGATATCTCCGGCGACGCAGTCTTTAGGGGAGATGAAGGTGACCTGATAGAGCTCTTAGGCAACTTGATCGATAATGCTTTTAAATACGGAAAGGCGCAGGTTAATGTTCATGCAAGGGCCCATGACAATACCTTACGGATCACCATTGAAGATGATGGCCCGGGGATAAGTGAAGCTGAGCAGGCAAAGCTCGTCAGACGAGGCCAGCGCGCGGACACTACGATTCCCGGCCAAGGAATAGGTTTAGCTGTAGTAAATGATATTGTCGAGAGCTACGGCGGGACGCTAAGATTATCTGATTCTGAATTAGGCGGGCTAAGTGTAGAGCTCGCCTTTTCTCAGGGTTTATAGAGCTTTTTTGTGCTAGAAAGGCAAAGGGTATTCCCTAAGTACTTTGAAAATAGCCTTCAGGTCATCTTTGGATAACTCAACTTTAAAGGCTTCGATATCTTCTTCCAGCTGCTGCAAACTGGTGGCGCCAATAATTGTTGATGTGACACCATCGACCTGATTACACCAGGCTAATGCCAATTGTGCCGGCGTGATATCGAGTTGCTTAGCAATCGAGGCATAGGCACTGACAGCCGTCTCGACATTTGGCTTGTCCCGTAAAATACCATTGCGTTGTGGAATGCTCCAGCGACTACCATCAGGCCTTTCTCCATTTAGATATTTACCGCTTAATACGCCGCCACCAAGCGGAGACCAGGGAAGGTAAGCGACATCCTGGTGAACACAGTTTTCAATCAGGTAAGGCCAGTCTTTGGTATGTAGTAGATTAAACTCATTTTGTATTGATACCATCTTGGGAAGCGAGTGCTTTTCAGCTAAACGTAAGTACTCATTGATCCCCCAAGGTGTGTCGTCTGATAAACCGCAATGTCTAATTTTCCCGGCTTTGATGCAGTCATTTAAAGCCTGAAGAATTTCTAGCATTTGATCGGAGTGTGCCTGACGGTCTACATCGGTAAAAGAAATTCGACCAGGGAAATGTTTGGCGAAGTGAGGCGAGGTACGATTGGGCCAATGGAGTTGGTAGAGGTCGATGTAGTCGGTCTTAAGGCGCTTTAAGGATGCGTCTACTGAGGTGATAATCGACTCACCCGTGATGTCACCACCCCCGCGTATCCAAGGTAGGCCATTTCCTGCAATCTTTGAGGCCAGAATAATGTCACCTCGTTTACTCGAATTAGCTGCCAGCCAGTTACCTATCATCTTTTCTGTTTTGCCATAGGTATCGGCTGAAGGTGGCACTGCATACATCTCTGCTGTATCAATGAAGTTCACGCCTTGCGCCAAGGCGAAGTCGATTTGCTCACTGGCATCGCGCTGAGTATTTTGTGTGCCCCAGGTCATCGAGCCCAGGCATACTCGTGAAACATTAATGCCGCTGCTACCAAGTTTTGAATAGTTCATTGATCAAGCCTCTATTTAGTTTCGCTTATAGTAATAGATCTCCTTAGGTGCGGACAGTGTTTTTTCCAGGGGCTTTACCGCATTACTAGAACAGCTCGACCCCACAGCCACCTAAGCCACAGTAGCCGTCGGGATTCTTATCAAGGTATTGCTGGTGATATTCTTCAGCATAGTAAAACTCAGAGGCTTGTTTAATCTCGGTAGTGATTTCGCTAAACCCCCGCGCTGTTAGCGCTACTTGGTATTGTTGTAGGCTTTCATTAGCAAGTTTGCTTTGTTCGTCATTGAAGGTGTAAATGCCTGAACGGTATTGTGTTCCCTGGTCGTTACCTTGGCGCATGCCTTGTGTTGGGTTATGCGCCTCCCAAAATGTTTTTAGTAAGTCTGAGTATGATACTTGGGACGGATCATAAGCGACTAATACCACTTCATTATGGCCTGTCGATCCTGAGCAAACTTCTTGGTAGCTTGGGTTGGGCGTAAAGCCCGCGCTATAGCCTACCGCCGTAGAATAAACTCCTGCCAGTGACCAAAACTTTCGTTCGGCGCCCCAAAAACAGCCCATGCCAAACATTGCTTGTTTAATTCCAGAAGGAAAGGGGGGCAGCATTGAATTGCCAGTGACGGTATGGGTGGCGCTAATGCTAATTGCCTGATCGCGCCCTGGTAAGGCGTTTTCGGGTTTGATCATTTTGGCTTTTTCGGGCTTAAAAAACATAGGGATCTCGTCGCTTGGTGTGAGAAATTTTAAACTGCAGGCTTAGGGTGTCGCTAGTAATTGCTTCGCTTGGCGCACTCTCAACATGACATCATTATGATCCTCTTTCCTGATATGAGCTTGCACTAGCCTGGTTTTGACGATGACCGTTACCTTCTCTGCATCTTCCACAGTTCGGTTATGTGCTTTAAGCACTTTTGCAATCTCCTCAGCACTGGCTCCCTGGTTTTTCTTTAATAGCTGAATAATATCCTTTGCACACTGCTCTGCAGCCGGGTCGGGTTTGCTCATGCTTTTAAAAATTAATACGGCGATTACGATGATAAGAATAATAGGGATATAGGTATTCATTGCTGAGAATCCAGTTGTTTAGTCGGGCTTAGCCAATTGTACCTTATGATTCATTCTTGATGGTTGTTTTTTGAGCTTTGTTGACTACATTTAGAAGGCTTATCTGTTTATAAAACTATCAAAAATGAGAGGATGATATGAGCGAGGAAAGCGTCGATTTTGGCCCGTTGGAAGCGATGATTGGTACCTGGGAAGGTGATAAAGGTTTGGATGTCGCGCCTTTGCCAGGAAGTCAAAAAGAAGATAGCCCTTACTTTGAACGTATTGTTGTCGAACGAGTAGGGGATGTTGAAAATGCCAAGCAGCAGACGCTGGCGATTGTTCGCTACCATCAGGTTGTACGGCGTCAAAGCAATGGCGAGATCTTCCATGATGAGCTTGGCTATTGGATGTGGGACGCTGAACAGAAAATTGTTATGCACTCGCTACAAATCCCTAGAGCGGTTGGCCTTCTTGCTGGCGGATCCTATGACTCGAATGCAGGTACACCGGGAAAAATTAAGCTATTCGTACAAGCCAAAGATGGCGATGCTGACTGGGGAATTGTTCAGTCACCGTTTATGCAAAAAAACGCTCGCACGATCGCCTTTCGTCATGAAGTCACCATTGAAGGTGATACCTTAAGCTACTCCGAAACCACAGTGCTGGATATCTACGGCAAGACCTTTGATCACACTGATGCAAATGTTTTGACAAGAAAGACAGGTGCCGAGATAAAGCAGGATAACACTGTAGCCCAGGTTGTTGAGCTTGCTCCTAGCGGCTCTCAAACCTCAGATAACAGTCCGAATATAGCGGGTCGAAAGCCAATCAAAGCCGAATTAAAGTCGGGTGAAAGCTATGCTTGGTGCTCTTGTGGCTTGAGTAAGAATCAGCCATTCTGTGATGGTAGTCACCGCTCCACCTCATTTAAACCCAAGGTATTTAAGGTCGATGAAGATCAGGATGCCTGGTTGTGTATGTGTAAACATAGCAAGAACCCGCCTTATTGTGATGGTAGCCATAAGAACTTACCGAAACCTGGGGCAAGTGCTGCGCAAGCCTCCTCTATACCAACGGGTACTGAAGAAGTCGCCGAAGAGCCAAGCTTGGCAGAGGTTAAAGCTTTGGCACAAGACGGTTTAGAGAAAACCGGTGGCCATGGTGAAATGGTAGCGATGGGAGTACCCCGTACGCAACTTCCAGAATGGGATGATATTCAAATCATGACCGCCCAGATGGCAACGAAGCCTTTGTTGGAAGATGAAAAAGTAGGGACGGAGTTGATCATCGGACCGAAAGCCAAAAAGCCTTTGGTATTAGATATCCCACTATTTGTTTCAGATATGAGCTTCGGTGCACTTTCAGAAGAAGCAAAGATCGCACTAGCAAGAGGGGCGGAA
>NZ_LWFE01001110.1:0-5665 GCF_001635675.1 Oleiphilus sp. HI0061
TGAGGCAGCGATTGTCTACCACATGGAGAAGTCACAGCCGCAAGACACAGAAATAGAAGAAGATGATCCGTATAAAGATTATCAAATACCTGATGACTTAATGTGGTAAACCTATGATCTGAGGTGCTGGTTTGTGGCATTTAGCATGCCCTTGAACCAGTTCTTCATAAATAGCCTTGAATTCGCTGCCGATAAGCTTTTGTAGAGGGAATTTTTCTTTTTCAAGATGAAACTCGACATTACCGGGAAAGAATATGAAAGTGAGATAGGGTCCTTTGACTGAAATGAGTTCGGAAATGCCTTTATGGGATGTGTACTTGCATAATTCCTCGATATTTTCACTAGCGGGTGTTTTAGTCTTCTGTTCAACATGCTTCTTTACGATTGGTACCTTTAAGTGACTCAAGCTTGTACAAGCGTCAAGTGTCAGCGCGGTCAGAAGGATAAAGAGAAGTCTTAGCATGCTTGTATATTATTCCTGGGGTCGAGATTTAAGATATTTTGCCGGAGAAATTCCGGTCCAGCGTTTAAAAGCACGGCTAAAGGCGCTAAGTTCAGAAAAGCCGAGCAAAAAAGCAATGTCGCTTAGACTATGTTTGCCTTTATTTAAATATGCGTAGGCCTTTTCTTCACGCACTTCATCAAGCAGGTCATGAAAGGAAATTCCTTCTGATTTAAGACGTCGATATAGCGTGTGTCGACTCATATTCATTTTTTTAGCGATATTTTCAGCATCTACCTTATCTTTGGAAAGCTGGCTTTCAAGGGTAGTCTTTACCGAGTCGGTAAAGCTGATCGCGGGTAGAATTTTTCTAGAAAGCGACTCTATATGTTTAATCAATAATTTATAAAGATAAGGGCTACGCCTGGGTAGCTTGTAGTTGAGATAACACTTCTTAAAAATGAGCGTGCTGTGGCTCTGGTTAAATCGAAGAGGGCAACGGAATATTTTTTTAAACTCTGAAATATCACCCGGTGCAGGGTGTTGAAAATGAACGGCTTCCAAATCGAGCTTTCGATTAATATGGTCTTGGACCCGTAATACTGACAACGCAAGTGTATGCTCTATATCGGCTGAGCAGTAAACCTCATTGTAGTCACAGACATATTCCAGATGAGTAAACTTATCATCATTGTGAATTTCAATATGCATGCCTTCATTAACCAAAGAATAGTAGCGTTGGTATTGTTGAAGTCCTTCATAGAGGGTTGGGCTATTAAAGAAAATGTGTGCAACTAAACCCATTTCTTCATTATGGGGATTCTGAGCGAGTTTAAGGCCAAGACGCTCGTCGGAGGTAAAGGAAAGCGCAAGAGACCATAACGCATGATAAGCAGAGATATTTAGTCGGAAGTCCGCTAACTCAAGCTCGTGTAGTTCACAGGCCAAGGTAGAAATCAAAAGCTCGTTATTGATACCTTTTTGAATAAGATATTCGCACAATACTTTCGCGGTTGAGGAGTTTACGAACAAGTTTTTGACCCGGGACTTGCCAGACTTAATTGTCATTTAGCTTTCCTTTCCCTAACCGTGACTAAAGATACCTATTGTAGTAATTAAACCAAAGCTGTGTATTAATTACTGTTAATTAGGAATGCTACAGTCAGTCAAAAAGGTGGCACATATCGTCAAGAACAGGCATTCGGTCTGCTATATATTACACACACTGTCCTTTAGGAGTTGTACAGTAAACGAATTACAAACTTATACTAGCGGTGTTATTGACGGGGAACCACTATGGAATACGAAGTTTTTGTACCACAAAATGAAAATGAAAAAGAAAATTGTTCTGAGCTAGCAAATTATCTGAACAGTATGTTTTTTTGCTAAGTAGATTAAGAGGTTCAAGAAAAGGCGCGAAGTGCGCCTTTTTTTATTACACTAAACTGCTTTCAAACGCTGCTTTATTGCGTTATTTCTCTCAAGCATATCTCTAATGCGTGTTAGTTGGCTAAGGTTATCGCCGCTTTGCTTAGACTGGTTTGAAAAGACCAAGCCGACTCGCCACGAAGTATCGTCATTATCCATCCTTACCTTATTTACAATCTTTGCCTCAATTTGATTAACTTTTAGCTCCCCCATGTCCATATTCAAAACGAGGCGCAAACTTAGCTTGCTTCCGAGTTCTGGTTCACTGGGTACAGCCAGAGCAAGGCCAAGGAGATTGAAATCGAGAACATCTAAATCAAGCCAGCTAGAAAATAGACCTTGTTTAGTTTTGATTTGTGCCACGAGTTCTGCGGCGGGGACGCGTCGGTTACGACGATTTTCTTTAGGGTGGAGCTCTACAATCATTAAAAAATATACCTTACTACGTATCACAGTTTAGAAGTGAAAAGCATTTAATTAGTCAGATTAGGATACATATGAGAATATGCCATGAGCTCTTGGTGATAATGTGAACTGATTAAAAAAAATACAATGACTAAACTATATTCGCGCATAAGAGGGGAAGGTTTCTCCGTATTGATCCTTCACGGCCTGTTTGGCTCGTCAGATAATTTAGGCAGTGTTGCAACGGCCTTGGCAAGTAAGTTTAAAACCCATGCTATTGACCTGAGAAACCATGGTCGTTCGTTTCATCGCGAAGAGATGAACTATGAGCTTATGGCAGAAGATGTGATCGAATATATGAATGATCAAGGTATTGATATCGCATATGTGCTTGGACATTCCATGGGTGGAAAAGTCGCTATGAGTCTAGCCCTGCACCAGCAAAAACGAATAAAGGCCGTGATCGTTGCCGATATATCGCCTGTTCGGTATGAGGGACATCACGATGAAATATTTGCTGGTTTATTTGCTTTGCTAGAGTCAGATATCGTAAGTCGAAAGGAAGCAGATTCTTTGCTAGCGGAATTTGTTCCAGAGCAGGGGGTGAGGCAATTTTTACTAAAGAATCTAAAAGCCAAGCCCGGTGGAGGTTTCGATCTAAAAGTAAATCTCAACGCCATCCATCAAAATTACCATCATATTCTGGATGGACAGCATGCTGAAAAACCTTTTTTAGGGGAAGTGCTCTTCATTGCTGGCGAAGCATCAGACTATATACAGGCCGCCCATAAAGAAAAAGTAGTGAGCTTATTTCCCTTTGCAAAAGTCCGAATCATTCCAAAAGCCAGTCACTGGTTACATGCAGAAAAACCGGAAACCTTTATAGGAATATGTGAACGTTTTCTTACGGGTATCGACTAGACTATACATAACAACACTAGAAAGGTAGTTATGAGTTTACCAACAATAATAGATATTGAAGCTTCAGGCTTAGGAAAGGGCTCTTATCCAATCGAAGTAGGTTTTATTTCAGGTAAGGGAGAAACGGGCTGTACCCTGATAAAACCATTAGCTCATTGGACGAAATAGAACCGGGACGCCGAAGCGCTTCATGGAATATCCCAAGAGCTATTAAAAGAAAAAGGGCGAGATATTGTTAGCGTTGCCCAGTGGCTTAACCACAACCTTGCAGGTCAGACCATATATTCAGATGGCTGGGCTAATGACATGTGCTGGCTGGGTCAGTTATTTGATAAAGCTGAATGTATACAAGCCTTTCGAATTGAATCTTTACTCTCATTGCTTAGCCAGGAAGAACGAGAACAATGGACACCCGTCCACGACAAAGTTATTGAATTAGCAGGTCTGGCGCGTCATCGGGCCAGTGCAGATGCAAAAATGATTCAGGATAATTATGCAGAATTAAAAGGCTTGCCCAGAAATTAACGAACTCGTGATATTTAATCGATTATAACAATGGATCCGGAAATAGGAGTTCAATCTTGCTTTGGATCTATGTTAATCTCAAATGCTACCGTGTAATGCTGTCACGGGAGAATACAACTATATAAAGGGGTTAGGATAATGAAACTTAATAAATTGACCGCTGGTATTGCGATCGTGGCAGTAGGGTTAACTGCACAACAAAGTTATGCAAGTTCAACACTTGATGCAGTAAAAAAGAAAGGTATGGTAAGTTGTGGCGTGAGTGTCGGTTTAGCGGGCTTTTCACAAAAAGACGAGAAAGGGCAGTGGAGCGGACTGGATGTAGATGTTTGTCGTTCGGTTGCTGCAGCGGTTTTAGGCGATGCAGATAAAGTAACTTATCGCCCACTCACTGCAAAAGAACGCTTTGAAGCACTAAAAAGTGGCGAGGTAGATATTTTGTCTCGTAATACTACTTGGACTCATACACGTGACACATCACTAGGTTTGAACTTTGCTGGTGTAAACTACTACGATGGCCAAGGCTTTATGGTATCCAAAAAGCTAGGTGTTAAAAGTGCATTAGAGCTCGATGGAGCATCTGCCTGTATTCAGGCAGGTACCACCACTGAATTGAACATGGCTGACTACTTCCGTGCAAATGGTATGAAGTACACAGCAGTTACATATGATACTTCAGATCAGACTCGTGCAGGCTTTGAAAGCGGCCGTTGTGACGTATTAACCTCTGATCAATCACAATTATATTCGATTCGTATCGGCCTAAAAGACCCTTCTTCAGCAATGGTTTTGCCTGAAGTTATTTCAAAAGAACCATTAGGCCCAGTGGTTAGACAGGGTGATGATGGTTGGTTCAATATCGTTAAGTGGACAATGAACGCCTTGATAGAAGCAGAATTCTTAGGTGTTAACAGTACAAATGTAGATCAGGCTAAAGCTGAAGGTAACCCGGCTCAAAAACGTTTGATGGGTTCTGAGGGTGATGCTGGTGAGAAGCTTGGTTTGGAAGCCGGTTGGGCCTATAACATCGTTAAGCAGGTAGGTAACTACGGCGAGTCGTTTGAGCGTAATGTTGGTATGGACTCACCTCTTAAAATTTCACGTGGTTTGAATGCCCAGTGGAACAAAGGTGGTATTCTGTATTCCCCACCTGTTCGATAATACAGGTTGGCTTCTTGTAAGCATAAGATTAGACAGCTTGTTTAGTAGCAGGCTGTTTAATCCAGTAGCTAGAAAATTCTCAAATAATAAGTTAGCGCTTACTAAGTCTAGAAGCTGAGTAAAAAATGGCTCGCTTTATAGGTAGCTAACAGCATTCTTTTGGAAATAATTTGTAAGGCCATATTATGTCTTCAGATCCGGAGTCCGAACACTTAAAGCTTAAGTCGGGTTCATTTATAAATAACCCTCGTAACAGGGCGATTATTTATCAATTAATCCTGGTTTTCGCACTTGGCTACTTTTTCTATTCGATTGTTTCCAATGCAATCGCCAATATGGAAGCTCGAGGAATAAAAAGCGGTTTCGGCTTTTTATTTACTACCGCAGGCTTCGATATCTTAATGTCCTTGATTCCTTACGATGCGACACATACCTACGGGAAAACATTTATCGTAGGTTTGCTTAATACGATTATGGTTTCGATGATTGGTATCGTATTGGCAACTATTATCGGCTTTGTTATGGGGGTCGCTTATTTCTCCCACAACTGGTTAGTCAGACGCTTATCAGTCATTTATGTAGAAATATTTCGAAATATTCCATTATTACTACAAGTCTTCTTCTGGTATTTCGCTGTACTGGCTTCATTGCCCGGAGCGCGTGACAGTTTTTCTGTTGGTGAATCGATTTTTCTAAATGTTCGAGGCTTGTTTATCCCAAGTGTGATTGATGAGCAAGGCTCAATGTTTGTATACGCTTCATTGTGTATAGCGATTGCTGGCA
>NZ_LWFE01001111.1:0-17055 GCF_001635675.1 Oleiphilus sp. HI0061
CATGGCAAACCTAGACCTGTCCAAAAATCAGGAGCCTCACATTCTTGCCGCAAACTTACGCAAAGCTTTTTCAGGAATTGTTGCCGGTAATGTCAAGGAGCAAGGTTTGAAAGCAATTGCAGAGCATGGTTCATTCAAGATCACTGGAGATTTGGAAATTATAGAGCCATTGGATAAGCTCTTGCGCACGTTCGTCGACCAGCGCCGAATGAAGCTGGGTGATAAGGAATACAAACCTTGTTATGAGGTTGTCTCATGAGATGATAGGGAAACCTCCTTAGTTAGAATTCAGCTAGAGATGGAACACTTCGCTGACAAGTACTAGAATGTGCCACTTATTAAGGCCCGTATTCGATAAACAGGGGCCTTGCTGCTTTCCAACATCAGGACAATTATTTTGAGCGACTCTGCTTTTTCTTCCCAAGCCCTAAAAAAAGAACTTTTAGACAATCTGGATTCATTAGGCTATCAAGCCATGACACCGATTCAAATGCAGAGCCTGCCCCTGATTATTGAGGGAAAAGATGTCATCGCGCAAGGTCAAACGGGCTCAGGAAAGACTGCCGCATTTGGGCTTGGGCTACTCAATAAGCTAGACGTAAAACGTTTCAGAATTCAATCTTTGGTGCTCTGCCCTACTCGTGAGCTGGCCGATCAAGTCGCCAAAGAAATTCGCAAACTTGCCCGCGCTATTCACAATATAAAAGTTCTCACCTTATGTGGCGGCATGCCTTTTGGCCCTCAAGTTGGTTCTTTAGAGCACGGCGCACATATCATCGTCGGTACTCCTGGCCGGGTTGAAGAACACGTTAGAAAAGGTAACCTGAAGCTCAACAATGTTGACACGCTGGTATTGGACGAAGCTGATAGAATGCTAGACATGGGCTTTCAGGAGGCCTTGGATACTATCATTGAAGATATACCAGAAGAGCGCCAAACTCTGCTGTTAAGCGCAACCTATCCAAAACAGATTCAATCGATCGCAGCGCAATATCTCACCGATCCGGTCATGGTAAAGGTTGAGTCAACACATAGTGACAGCAGTATTGAGCAACACTTCTATGAACTCCCAGATCAAGATGAGCGAATTGATGCAGTTCATCGTATTCTCATGCAGTATCAACCACCATCAACGGTGATTTTCTGCAATACCAAACGAGAAACCCAAGACCTGGCAGATGCCTTACATGATAGAAACTTCAGCGCCATTGCGATACATGGTGATATGGAACAGCGCGATCGAGACCAAACTCTTGTTAGATTCTCTAATCAAAGCGCCTCAATTCTGGTCGCAACGGATGTCGCGGCCCGCGGTCTCGATATTAAAGATCTAGATGCTGTCATAAACTTTCACATAGCACGCGACTCCGAAGTCCATGTTCATCGCGTTGGCAGAACAGGCCGTGCAGGTAGTAAGGGTTTGGCATTTACACTCTACGCAGAAAAAGAACGCTATCGCATAGATAGATTAGAACAGTACCTGAACAAAGAAATAGTGGCAGAAGCACTTCCTTCAGCAGACGTCCTTGCCAAAAAGCCTTTTTACCCACCAATGAAAACAATTCAAATTGACGGTGGAAAGAAACAGAAAGTCAGACCTGGCGACATATTGGGCGCACTGACAGGCGACAAGACGATAGAAGCAACATCGATAGGCAAGATTAATATCTTTGACTTCTCAGCCTATGTTGCGGTTGAACACAAAGTTAGTCGCAAAGCGCTTGAGAAAATTTCAAAAGGAAAACTAAAAGGTCGAAACTTTAGGGCTCGCTTTATTTAAGGCATTGGGATCAGTGTATAAAACATTTTACACTGATCCCAATTCGTTATAATCGCTAGTGCTTACGTCCGAACCTGTATAAACCTAGTAAGGGGAACAAACTAAAAAACAGTGATGAAGGCTCATTCACTTCTATTGAATCAACTGGCCAGTCTCTATATAACAACCACCCTGTACCTTCGTATGAATCTACAAAACGATTAGCGTTATCGATACGATCGAACTCAGATTTCTTCTCGACTGTCTTTAAGGCCCTATCTTGGCGAGTCATAATGTATCCAGCCCAATCAGGTTTATGAGACTCAAAAAAGACTAGGTCAGTACCACTTCCAGTTGTAAAGGTATCGCCAACTAACTCGTGATAGTCTCGCGTTACATCTCTATCTGTCCAACACCCTTCACTCGAGTAGGCAGTACAAGTGGTCGCCCTATAAGCAGGCAATAGTGCTTCGATAAACAGCTGGGCATCAAGCGAATTGGCAATAGACCAACCTTGGTAAGCACCTTGAGTCAACGCACGCGTTTCTTCCAAAGTATTACCAGTCAGTTCATCCCAGCGTAGCCAATCCCGGTTGTTTCGGCTATCAGAAATAATGCTAGCATTAACATCTGCGTCATAGCTTAGCGAGCCAATAGTCATCGACATCACCAAACCCGACTGGCTCAGCAGAGCAGCCAATATAACGAAGATAAAGAAAGTGTTCGGCACTTTAGTTTGCTTGTTCTTTTGAGACATTAAGATCTTCATATTCTTATTTTCGTATTATTAAAATCCACCACGTCTGGCAAGTGAACTTTCGTGCCACAGGTGGAGGAAAATTCAGCTTGTTATGTGGCAGGCTTGAACAAGGGAGAACGCAGAACAGCAAACTGTTTTTGATAGAAAAAACCGTCTTCCTTAGACTAAAGTTTTACTAATTGAGTTTTAAGAGTCATCCTTTTCAGAAGAGAGTATATCATTCACGCATTTAGCATACGGAGCAATTATGTGACGCGAGTCTTATTCCTTCCACTTAGCCCATGGGTCAG
Source organism: Oleiphilus sp. HI0061 (assembly GCF_001635675.1). NCBI lineage: Bacteria > Pseudomonadati > Pseudomonadota > Gammaproteobacteria > Oceanospirillales > Oleiphilaceae > Oleiphilus > Oleiphilus sp. HI0061. The sequence continues at coordinate 2,810 of NZ_LWFE01001111.1, forward strand.
CAGCACCTGAAGAAGGCTTACTCGGCTTCTTAGCGCCTGATTCTTCGTTGTCGCTATTAGGCTTATCTCTTGTCTTTTCAGATCCAGATTTAGTGTAGGGCGAAGCGGTAAACTTCCTGTTTCTCGAAAAGCTATCACCACTACCTCGCCTTTCTGCAGCTTTTCGCTCTCGTTTTTCCCTAAGTTCCTCAGCATCTTCAAGGCTTAGTTCTGCCGGTTCACCAGGAGTTTGTCCGTCAGGAATAATACGGTCGCGAGGAGGCAATTCGAACTGCTCAGGGGAAGCCTTAGGGAGACTTTTAAACTGGTAAAGGTAAAATGCTTCAACTCTTTCACGAGCCCAATCCGTTTTCTTTAAAAACTTAACGCTGGACTCGATACTTGGATTTGTCTTGAAGCAATTCAGATTCAAATATGCGTGCAGGATTTGAAAGCCATAGAAATCAACGATTTCTGTCACAAGCGTCTTTAAACCCAGGCCATGCAAAGGGTTATTCTGGTAGTTAATTTCTTCAGTCATGAGGTGGTTGGGCTCCAAAAAGTAATTCGCAGCATTATACCTTAAAGAAGCAATAGAAGAGTTTGTTTTAAATAACTTTCGAACAAACCACTAAACTAACTCAATCTCTGAGTCGCAGAGATCGACTTCTTCCTCAAGCCCATATTGATTAATAAATTCCTTCACACGCTCAGTCGCATTCTTTCTGCTCATTTTGGGGCACAGGAATAAAGTTGGCTTATCACAGTAACGGTCCAGAAAACGATCAATAAAGCCTTCATCACAATCATCTGACAAAAACAGAATCCATGCAGAAATTCGGTCATAGAACTCATATCGACTTTCAACAAAGGTAGTAGGGTGATTAAAGTGGCGGACATCTACCCGGTATGAACTCAGCTCCTTTCTAATTAAAGCTGAATACATTTTTGAGTCAGAAAATATTCCTAGACTACGCTCACACAGATAGTTTGGCCCAAGATACCGGTCTTCTATACTGAGCTGATTACCCACGATTACTCTCGCGTTATCAGACTGCGCAACAAACATATCAAATAAGTCGATATGAGGATGCTCTTTGAGCTCCTGCTTTTGACTTTCCTCTACCAGCATTTGAGGCAAAGCTTTCACACCTTCCAGATAGAAAGCCTCATCCTTTTCAGTACTTACGTATACAGGCCTATCCGACGATTCAGGTTCCGATAGAGGTTTCCCTGCACGAGTCCGATAAAAAGATGTTTTAGTAGAGTGTGTTTTGACGCTTGACTGCGATAAACCTGAATACACATCCGAATACAAATTGTTCGGCTTTATGTCATATCCTTTTCTAGTGAAAGGTATTGAAGTGCTTCGTTTGGGAGCTTGCCTCTGAGCCCGGTATATTTCAGGGTCAATAAAGCGTAAATCTGGCTTTGGTTTCTTATGTAATTTTAGGCGTTTAAACACTGCGGCGAACCTCCCTATTCCCTGCATGAACTTGTCAATTCCCTTTTATCGGCAGTTCCAATACTGCCTGAAGCGCAGTTTATTCGAATTTTGAACCTAGTCACAATACAAAAACACGAGATAATCCAAATATGTGACACATTACTTCCATCATAAAACCAGATTTCACATTTGTTTGCAGAACCTTAGCTTACTTTTGCGTAATAATGACTAGGCTTTAGTTATGAACATCTATTAACCAATATAGTTTAACTTTAAAGTTTGCAGGCATTATCATGAATATTCACATGTTCGGCAGTAAAAGCATTAAGAGCAAGTCTGACCTTAAGAAAGTCAATATTCCAACGGGCTCATCAGCTCATGCGGAAGATATCTGGTCAACTGGTGAGCAAGATGCCCTGCATATTCCAATTCTAGGCTCTGAAGCGCATCAATCTCAAGACGACAATCACTCCAAACCTGAGCTTTTGAACCCTTTTGGCGTATATATTTCGGAAGAAGCAAAAAATGTAGATGTAATGCTATCTTCCATTTAGGAAAGCAAGCCTCCTTTACTAGAGGACGGTTCGATTCTCGATGATATATGCGCCGAAGCTGAACTATTACTTGAAGAGCTTCCGACTCTAGAACCAGAGAAAGCCCTTGAACCAGCAAGCGAGGAAACAGAGAGAACTGAGATCGTCCAAGAAGAAGCGCTAAGCGAAGAATTAATGCACGCACCAATTCCTACACCACTTGTTGAAGAATGCACCGAGAGAGTCGTCGGCGTATACGCATCATCAGAGCTCTATGTTAGAAGCTTATCTAAAGAGCTCGCTCTATATTGTGATGCAGAAATTCATTGTTTTGACTCCAGCATGAACGAAGCACAGCTTCAGGACGACACCCGCATCAATATGTGGATTGTGAATTTATCAGATGATGATGAAAGCGAATTGCTTGACTCAATTCTTGAAGAAAGCGCTGAACACCCTACCCTTTATCTGTCGGGAAGTTTATCAAAGCATTGTAAGAAACTAATCCAGGCTTTCTTGGAAGAGAATTAACACTTAAGACTTTTCTATGTTGACCTTACCGAGCTAGGTAATTAGCTAATCATGACCTGCCGGTAAACTTTGCAATCAAGCGAGCCAGCCAATTTCTGCAACTTCGGTTTGCCAGCTTTTCTGATTCTGCATTAAATTTTTTAACTTCATTAAAAACAATCTGCTGCATTTGAATTGCAGACAATGAAGCACTTCTATGCACCTCATTGCTATGAGCGTAGTCCGCAGACAGGCTGTGTTGTCTGTACATTAATTGCAGAGATTCTGAAGACGAATGTTCAGGCAATTCATTGCTGCCTACCGCTTTCGAGAACACTTCAGCATTATCGTTAAGACTTTCGGTAACACTGTCATCTGAAAGCTCACAGTTTTGTTCCGCTTTCCCAACAGTAGTTTTAGCTCTTTCAATCGTAGTTTCTGCGGCCTCTTCGATGAGTGCTTCATTAAGCAAAGCTAGCGCCCAGCTTTCATCCACCGGTTCTGGCTTCACTGATACCTGGCTCTCACCCGATCTATTGTTACTACTGATGTCTTGTTTCTTCATAATACGTCATCTATACAGTAAACCCTGCGTTGCGGAAAGGCTTTACGAAGCTGACCTGACACGTAAGCACATGAAAAATATATTAAATTTAAGAATGAAGATTATACACTTTTCATTCCATGACAAACATTTTGAATACTGGAAACCGTGAACTTATTGCAATTTTTTACACTCTAGAAAAGCAATACCTCACACTTCTCAAAAATATATAAGGGTTTTATGTATTCGATAGCGCAGTCTCTATAGAATAAAGAGTTGTTTTCTAACACTACGTGCGTCTGTATGATGCAAACGAGAACCGACTGTCTTCAGAATGATAGAGCCCAGTGCTTATCTATAGTTACAAGGAAGAAACTCATGAGCGCACTTATCCACTTGGCAGAAGTCTTTGTTTTTTTGCTTTTCATCATCACCTTCGTAAGAATTCGCTCACTCTATCGTGATTACCCTCCTCTCAACCATACTAAAAAAATGACACAAACTGACGAGCGTAAACCTTTAGTAGGAAATGCTTCAGCCAGTGTGAAATATGAGGACAAAATGGCTATCCTCAAAGAAGCACAAGTTTTTGCAGGTATGCAGCTTCTACCCCTAAAAAAGCGCTATGGAGATATACATGGCGAAAAGTATGCTTGGTTGAGAAAAGCCTGCGCTTTCTACCTTATAGGGGCAACCCGCGCTATAACGAACACAGGCCAATGTGGCCCAGGCACATACGAAGAAATTACTGGACTGGTAATCAAGTCTTGCTTGAAGACCCCTAACAACGACGTACTCGCTTATCTAAAGAGCGCTTCAAATGACGAGTGGGATAAAGAGCAAAAGGTCTTAGCATTAACTGGAGAGCAAGCAGCAGCTAACTGGGTATCAGGCAAGGCTATCCCTCACCACACTACCCTGGACGAACACTTAAGTCGAAACGGAATTATTGCTTAAATTCCAGTGACTGATAGTGAGATAATTTTCTCGTGCCCCTCACCTACCTGAATCTCTTTGCTGCGGAGGCAAACTTTCTCAACTCGCTCGACGCTCATCTCGACTTGCTTAGCAATACTGTCACTCTGCATGTCTACCGAGGCATCTTTTAGACAGCGAGTAATAACACCTTCGTCCATTTTGAATTTCATCCATAAATACAGCCAGACATGCGCCCAGAGAGAGATAATTATCACCAGTGCCAAAACAATATTCTGTGTCATTTATTGATGCTCTCCAATCGCTTCACTTAAGGACTTCAAATGCGCATGCCGCTGTGACTTATCAAGTTCAGACAAGCGCTCAACCTCCTGATAAAAAGCATCCCAATCCTCACCAAGCCTGTGGTATAAAGCGATAAAACCTGGCACCAAGTCCTGATAGTTCGATAAGGTTGAAAAACCGGCATTGTTAAGTTCATTCACCCAGCGGTCATAGCGACTATCCCAAGCATGCTTCTGCTTTAGAGATTGAAAGGAGAGTTTCATTTCCTTCAGCAGCTTATCTTTCTCTTTACGTTTTTTTTCTACGCTCCATGAGTCGTCCTGGTAGACATCATGAAGTTTATCTTTGTAGCTCAAAACAAAGCTCATTAACTTCTTTTGCTCTGCTTTTGCTTGCTGATATTCTTGATATTTATGTGTTTGACTTTGGTTCTTATACCAAAGCTCAGCGCCAATCGTACCAACAGCCGTAGCGAAGTTTTCGTTAAATTTAGTATCATTTTTTATATAGAGCTTGCGATGAGAAATCTCATGTATCAACAACTCGACCAGATATACTTCATCCGTAAATATGAAACTACTTAACAATGGGTCGTCAAAAAAACCTAAGGTAGAATAAGCCCGCACGCCCCCCACTCGAGTTTCAAAGCCTTGTTTTTCAAGTCTCAAGGCTTCAGCTTTGGCCATAGATTGATCGTAATAGCCTCTATAGGCCAAACACCCAAGTATTGGGTAGCACCAAGTATAAGCATCCAAAGACAGTTCAGACGCAGCATAGACATTCCAAACCGCATAGCGTCGGCCTAAGTCTGTATAACTGGTATATGCGTCATCGACTGGTAGATTGAGTTCCTTGCTGGCAAAATCTCTAAGCGCTTGAGATAAAATCAGACGCTTTCGAAGCTCCTCAGAGGTTTCATCATCCGCTAGCAGTGTCTCAACAGGCTCTCGATTCCACAAAAGAGAGGTTTGGCCATTTAACAAATGTGAATAATAACTAACTGAAGAACAAGCACTCAGCAAGGTCACAGACGACAAACACAGGGCACCAAGCCCCAAAACCTTTAATCGCTTTCGCAAGCACTTCCCCTTTTTACGACAAAGCCTCGAAGGCTGGCTTGAATTATAAAAAGAGCTTTTAGATTCGAGCTCTTAAGTGACCCGCATCAAGATTGGTGAATACTGAATATCGTCATTCACTAGAAATCATTTTATGATTAGATCATTCTTATGAAGAAAGAATCTGACCACAGGATTAGAATCTATGTCAACAAAGTGGCACACCTTAAATACTGAAGAATGCGCAGAAGCTCTGAATTCAATAATAGAAAAGGGCCTAAGTAAACAAGAAGCGCAGGAACGTTTAACTACACAGGGAGAAAATATTCTGGAACAGGCCAACACCCGCCCTTGGTGGAAGGTGATCATGGCTCAGTTTCAGGATGTAATGATTATGGTGCTACTCTGCGCGGCGGCGATTTCCGGTCTAGTCGGTGAAGCCGTGGATACACTTATTATCCTTTGTATTATTGGCCTCAATGCAATATTGGGCGCTTTTCAAGAATTCCGGGCTGAAAAAGCGATGGCTTCTCTTAGAGCCATGGCGACACTCGAGACGCTGACTTTACGCGATAGCAAATGGCAGACTATTTCCAGCACGCAACTCGTCCCTGGCGATATTATTAGCCTGGAGGCCGGCAACGTAGTGCCTGCCGATGTTCGCCTTGTCGAGGGCAAGGATATTGAGTGTGATGAATCATCACTGACAGGTGAATCTCTTGGTGTTGATAAACGTGTCGAAGCACTTGAACACGAAGATACCTTGCTCGCTGAGCGCAGCAATATGCTATTCAAAGGCACTCAGATCAACAGGGGCTCAGCTCAATGCATTGTCACTGCCACAGGCATGGAAACCGAGCTGGGGAAAATAGCCTCATTGCTAAAAAGCGCTAAACAGAGCCATACGCCACTCCAGAATAGGCTAGCCCTATTCAGTAAGCGTCTCGCTATCAGTATTGTGTTTATATGCCTGGTTGTGATTGTCCTTGGCCTTATTCGGGGTGAACCCTGGTTATTAATGCTGCTAACCGGTATTAGCCTAGCTGTGGCAGCCATTCCCGAAGCCCTACCTGCTGTTGTAAGTATTGCCTTAGCCTTAGGGGCAGCAAAAATGATCAAGATTAATGCCTTGATGCGTAACCTACCTTCTGTCGAGACCTTAGGCTCGGTTAGCTACATCTGCTCTGATAAAACCGGCACTCTCACTCAGAACAAAATGCACGTAGACAAGCTAATTACACCTGAAAGCAAACCTTACGCCCTGAACAGTTTGGCTCAAAGCTCGCACCTTGCACATGTGCTCTCGCTCAACAATGATGTCAGGGTTAGTCGCGAGATAGAGCAGTCTAGTGGCGAACCGACAGAGCTAGCCTTGTTCAACTGCGCAGCCCAAGCTGGCTTCCTAAAAACAGAACTTGAGAAATCGCTTCCGCGCGTTGCCGAGTGTGCCTTTGACTCTAACCGAAAGCGTATGACTACTGTACACAAGCTAATGGGTGAACCCCACACACCCTTAATTTCTTATACGAAAGGGGCACCTGAAGCAGTACTTTCCTGCTGTAGCCAAGCTTTTACCCAAGCCGCAGAAGTGCAGCAGTTTGATCGTGATCTCTGGCTAGATATTGCAGAAGACCTTGCGACACAAGGCTACCGAGTACTCGCTTTCGCTATGAAGAACTTAAATGACGGCGACACTTTCGATCAGGAAACGCTTGAGTCACAGATGACTTTCCTAGGCTTAGCCGCATTGATCGACCCTCCCCGAGAAGAAGCCAAAGAGGCCGTTCAACAATGTAAAACAGCTGGTATCACACCGATAATGATTACCGGGGATCATCCTGCAACAGCTTTGGCAATTGCGAAACAACTCGATCTGGTTCCAGCTAACGAGTCAGCGAATAGCAGTGAACATCACCCCAGTGTCATTACCGGGGCTGATATGGCATCGATTGATGATATTGAACTCCAACAAACTGTTCAGTCAACGCAAGTTTATGCGCGAGTCTCACCAGAGCAGAAAGTCCGACTGGTAAATGCAATTCAAAGCAATGGCGAATATTGCGCAATGACTGGAGACGGAGTGAACGATGCCCCAGCACTCAAAAATGCCCACATAGGTGTCGCTATGGGGAAGAATGGCACTGACGTAGCTCGTGAAGCTTCTGATATGGTGCTACTCGACGACAACTTCGCCACCATCGTCAAAGCAGTCGAACAGGGTAGACGAATCTTCGATAATATTCGAAAATTCATAAAATATACGATGACCAGTAACTCAGGTGAAATTTGGGTATTACTGCTCGCACCTTTTTTGGGTATGCCTATTCCCCTGCTGCCTATCCACATTCTTTGGATAAACTTGGTTACCGATGGTTTACCTGGATTGGCCCTATCTGTCGAGCCAAAAGAAAAAGGTGTCATGGCCAGAGCGCCACGCCCACCAAATGAAAGTATTTTTTCTCACGGTATGTGGCAACACATTGTATTTATAGGTTTTTTAATCGGTGCACTATCTCTCTTCGCCCAATATTGGGCCCTAGAGTACAGCCCCGACTACTGGCAATCAATGGTATTTACCACGCTGACTTTATCCCAGCTCATGCATGTCATGGCAATTCGTTCAGAAACCTTGTCTCTGTTTTCTATCGGGTTCTTTACCAATAAGGCCTTAATTGCGGCATTGATCAGTACTCTCGCACTGCAATTACTTGTTATTTACACGCCACTAGGTAACGAATGGTTTAAAACTCAGGCACTCCCCATGACGGAGTTATTGATCTGCTGTGGACTAGCTTTAGTAGTTTTCTTCGCCGTAGAAGGCGAAAAGCATTTGGTAAGAAAAGGCTGGCTATATAAGAAATAAACGAGGTAAAAATAAAGAGGTTCAGAGTCGAATGGCACTTACTTAAGGAGAAAATGGCGTCATTCCCTTGAACAAGGGAATCCATTGTTTTGAGGCTAACTCAATGAAATTGAAGGACCATGACTATCGCTAACCTAAAGATTTCTAGTCTTTTTTAACTCTCTAGGTCAGCCAAACGGCTGAAAAACAATGGATTCCCGCCCCGCCCAGGCGGCCCTCTCTTGCTGCGCAATTCACCTTGTGCGCGGGAATGATGAGTTTCGGGGCGAAATCAAGCTTAAGTAAGTGCCATTCGGGTCAGAGTCAAAAAAGCCAACTGAACTCTGACCCAAATATTACTTAGCGCATTCTTACCTGATAATTCGCGTAGCTTTTCGCCACTATCGTACCTTCAGCGTCTTTAACCTCACCTTCCAGGACAAAGCTACTCTTGCCTTCTGCCAAGGTTTCTTCTTCCAGGCGGGCTAGTTCTTGGTCAGATAAACCAAACTCAACCGTGACATCAGTTTTGGCAACCTTGATGAATTCCATCTTTAAGTCGACTAAGACAGGATAAAAACGCTCATCAAAGCTCAGCATTGAAATAATGCCCCCAGGAATTTCGGCGACGGTAAATAGCGCGCCTGCGTACATGGCATTAAAGTGATTCTTGTTTGGCTTAAGGGGAATACCTGCTTTCAAAAAGCCGCGCTTTACCTCAAGTACTTTAAAACCATTTCGCGTCGCAAAAGGAATCGCCTGACCAACAAACTTGGTCAACAGAGCCGTCATTGCGGTGCTTTGAACTTTGGAGACAAAGCCTGAAGCGTCTGACTGAGGTTTGTTTGCCCAGTCACGCATGCGATTTTGTAGGTCTTGATTGATAGACTGAAGGTAGCTCATCATGTGGCCATCTTCCTTAAAGTAATTTGAAGGCGCTAGACTACCAGCCTGAGCAAGGCACGCAAGTGATATTCACTTAGTAGAAAAAGGGTACGCTAGGCAGCACCCGAGTTGCCATAACTAATGAAACGCTGCTCAAGCATTTCATACTCTTTTTTCAAGCGGTTCAGCTCGTCTTGCAATTCTTTAGGGGACTGACTGTTTTCTGCGAGGTCGACATAGTTGCTTTCGAGGGTTTCGCGCTCAGCTTCAGAACGTTTCAGTTTTTGCTGTGCCTCTTCAAGCGACTGCTTTAATAGGTAGGCTTCACTGTTGTCCGCCTTGAGATCATCAAGCTCTTTGGTCATAAGTGATGAATTAATTCGTAATTTCTTAATCTCCTTCACTTTCTCGTCCAGTTGTTCCGAAAGCTGCTGTGTTTTTTCGATTAACGATTCTTCTCTCTCATTGCTTGTATCAACAGCATCAACAACCCTCTTTAGGCTTGAAACTTTATTAGCCTCTTTTTCAATGTCTCGGCTAGCTTGCTGATATTGAACATTCATTGAGGTAATCCGCTTTCCTGATTCTTTCAAGGAGGCTTCGAGTGCCTCAATATGTTCAAGCAAACGCTGCCGCTCAGAATCACTAAAGGCTTGCCGGTCATTCTCAGATGTCATATCTTTAAGTTGCGAGCTCAAACTTAATTGCTGGCCGGACAATTCATCCAGTTTGTTCATTCCATCTTCGACAGACTCTTCCTCACCTTCTGAATCAGGCGCAGTCTTGCCTACCGTTTTTCCATCGTAGGCATATTCAAAAGTATGATGTTTCCCCGGCTTAAGCTTTGTCAGCTTATGCTTCAAAAACATAATGTAAGCGACGCTAATGCACAAACAAGCAAAGGTGCCGATTAGCAGCTGAATAATGATGTAATTTGTATCTGTCGGCATAATGTCTCTTCTTGGGCCATCCTTGATACGCAATCTTTCAACAAAAATTGCCTAAATTAAACGTAAATTTATTCTAATCGTAAATATAGTCTTATTTTGTTCATTTTTCTGTTGTGAATAATACAGTTTTTTACGTCATAACATCCATGTTCTGTAATATTTTGTTATCACCGACAATTATTCAGAGCAAAAATAAAATTCTTTTCTATACTGGAAGGTAGCCGATTTCCTTCTTTCGTTAAGAGATTCCACTATGCACGTGAAGCAATGCGTTTAAAAAACAGGATGCTGACAGAATGAACAAGCAAACTTTTTATAGCTTGCTATCAGGTGTGTGGACTAAGCTATTTGGTGCCGAGCTCAAATATATTGAGCCCCAGCCTCATCAACAAGAATGCATTTTAGAGTGCTTTGTAGAAATACCTATCGTTGGCCAAAACAATTTTTTAATGGTTTTAGCAATGCCAACAAAACTTAGCTACAGGGCCGCCTCTCTATTATTTCAGCTACCGGAAGAAGAGCTCAGCAAAAACGACGCAAATGACGCGCTCTGTGAATTAGGAAATATCCTGGCAGGCCAAGTACAACTCGAAATAAGCGAAGATACACACTTAGATGTGCCGATCCAGCTTACGAAGGAACAAGCGCAAACGCTAATGCAGGATATTGAGCCGGATTGGGAAGTCTTTACGCAGGATGAAGACGGAACAACCATATATGCCGGCGTATTTATTGGACAAAGTTAGCGCAATGAATAAACTATCGCTTCAAATAATTAATAAAGCAATTCAAACACTTGCTATATACAAAGGGTCTTATCCGCAATGAAATTTCTTATCGTAGACGATAGCCGTGCCATGCAAGTTATTGTTAAACGTGGCCTAGAACAGCTGGGTTATAGCGACAATGAATACAAGACGGCAAATAACGGAAAAGATGCGCTTAATATAGCCAAAGACTGGACGCCTGACCTAATTCTATGTGACTGGCATATGCCGGAAATGACAGGAATTCAGCTGCTGCAATTATTGAATAAATTGGAACTACCCAGCAACATCGGGTTTGTCACCTCAGAAACCTCTGAGAGCCGTTTAAAAGAAGCGAAAGAAATGGGTGCATGTTTCATTGTAAACAAGCCCTTTACCGATGAAGATTTGCATAAAGCAGTTCTGCCTATCCTCCAAGGCGCAATAGAAGGTGAGGATGCTTTAAAGCAAGATACAGCCGTAACTTGCGACAAAGGCATCACACTACCTACGGCAGCCGCATTCGATAAAGCCATTAATGCGGTCACCAGCTCTTCGGTTAAACTCACCGAAAAAACAACCGAGCCACTCAATTACGAGCACCTTCCCTTCATTACAGGTATTTACGCGATATCAGGCACCTCGTCTATTCGTAGTATCTGCGTACTCGATCTTGAAGCAAGCTGTTTTTTGGGTTCCGCTCTGCATAACCTGCCGGTTGAAGATGCGCTTGACTCAATACAGAAAAAGGCAATCCCAAAGCAGCTTCTCGAAAACTGCGGCATGGTACTCAAGGTAATTTCGGTTCTATTCTTCGACCAAAAAAGTGGCACGGACCTAAAGCTGGAAAACTTCCACCTGATCGCCAAACCATTCGATAAACTAGATGCGTTAAGTCGAAAAGGCGGTAACCAGCGCATGGATTTTGAGCTCTGTATAGATGGTTATGGGAAGGGCCGAATGTCGGTGATCGCAGTTAATCGCTAAGTTAGTTATCTATTCCGTTCATTTGTCTGGACCTTATATTTAACCTCGCTCCCTTACTCAATCTATTATCACCTTATACACTCCTATCACCTTGGGGGTATAAAGTTGATTAGGGTCAACTGCCCTGCTTTTCTTCGTTTCTCTTCGCTACAGATCACTGTATTAATGTTCGCAACGTCAATGGCTTACATTAAATATTGGATCTACAGACGAGATGAAATACCCTTTTGATGGAACAAGCTTTTCCCTTAGGAATTTGTATCTATTAGTTTCCTGTCTATTTATCTGCCTTATCGGCAGCCCTGCTTTTTCTGCCGGGCTTGATATCACGCCAATTAAAGCCCCTCTTCCCTTTATCCAAGAGGCTTTCCCGAATGCCAGCTCGATTTCTGAAAAAACTGGCGACCCTCAAATCAAAACGATTTTCCAAGACGAGCAAGTCATTGGCTACGCCTTTGAAACAGATGATGTCGCGCGTATTCCTGCCTACTCCGGTGAACCCGTCAATACACTTGTGACGTTGGATACTCAAGGAACAATCATTTCTGCCAATGTTCTGGAACATCATGAACCTATCTTGCTGGTAGGAATTCCAGAGCAAGATTTATGTGACTTTACGGACCAATACCAAGGGCTAAAAGTTAACACCAAGGTAAAAGTCGGCACGGGAACAGAAGAGAACACCGAGTATCTCGATGGCGTATCCGGTGCAACCGTCACTGTGATGGTGATGAACATGGGGATTATTCGCGCCGCCAACGAAGTGGCGATCGCGCATGGCATCATCGAAGCCTCTGAATTTGCCTCACAGGCTGCGGCCACGATTAATCAAGAAGTCTACCAGCCTTCCGACTGGCAGACCCTGACAGGCAACGGTGCGATCCGACGTTTCCATTTGAACAATTCCAAAGTCGATGATGCTTTCATGGCAACTGAAGCTGCGGACCAGGCAGCCCCGCTTGAAGAAAAAGAAGACACTTTTGTCGATCTATATTATACGCAATTGAATATCCCGACAGTCGGCCGTTCACTCTTAGGTGACGGTGAATATGAATGGATGATGGAGCAACTAAAGCCCGGCGAGCATGTAATAGGTTTACTCGGAAACGGCTATTCCTTTAAAGGCTCTGGCTATGTTCGCGGAGGAATATTTGACCGAATCGTCATTCACCAAGGTAAAAATGAGTTCAGCTTCAGGGATACCGAACAATACCGAATTAACGACCTATATGCTGCGGGTACGCCGCACTTTAAAGAAATGTCGCTGTTCATTGTCAGCGAGCATCATAAGTTTGACCCCGGACAACCCTGGCAAGTCGAGCTACTTATTCGCCGCCAGACAGGCCCTATTGAAGGCGTCTTTACCAGTTTTAAACCAGAGTATGCCGCACTCGAAGAGTTTTTAATTAGGCCTGAACCGCCAGAAATCTAAGAAGAAAAAGCGCTATGGGAACAGGTTTGGGAAGATAAGAGTACGGCAACGAAACTGCTGGTCTTCAGCATGTTGGTTCTCACCCTTGTATTATTCATACAAGATTGGTTAGTTAAGTTCCCTCGCTTTATGCACTATTTCAGAATTGGCTTCCTTCTTTATACAGTAGGGTTTATTGGCTGGTACTGTAAGGGACAGCTGTCCGTTGTCAATGTACTTACCTTCGTTCAATCGCTGATGAACGACTTCAACTGGGAAACCTTCCTCCTCGACCCGATTATTTTTGTACTTTGGGTTTTTGTCGCTGCCACAGTCTTAATGTGGGGCCGAGGTGTTTACTGCGGCTGGTTGTGCCCCTTCGGTGCCTTGCAAGAGCTGATAGGCGAAATCGCGATGAAGCTACGCATTCCTCAGCTACATATTCCTTTTGTTATTCATGAGCGTTTATGGGCGATTAAATACCTAATTTTGCTAGCTTTGTTTGGCTTATCACTGGAGTCCCTGGCTGTCGCAGAAACCTATGCCGAAGTGGAGCCTTTCAAAACAACTTTCCTGCTGCGCTTCGATCGCGATTGGCCCTTCATTCTTTACGCGGCCGGGCTTCTGGTTACGTCAATATTTAATCGTAAGTTCTATTGCCGCTACGTCTGCCCAATGGGTGCAGCCATTGCTATTCCTTCTTTCGCTCGCCTCTTCGACTGGCTAAAACGCCGAAAAGAATGCGGCAAGCCCTGCCAGCTTTGTGCCCAAGAGTGTGAGATCGGAGCGATTGCTCCTACTGGTGAGATTAATATGCGCGAATGCCACTACTGCCTCGATTGTCAGATGACTTATCACAGTAAAGAGAAATGCCCACCACTTGCCAAAAAATACCGCAAAGCAACGAAAGAAGCGCCTGTCGAGCCGGTTCGTATTGTCAACCAAGGAGGCTCATAAGATTCGAATACAAAAGAAAAACACACAATAAAAGCAATTAAAGAATTAGCAGTACAAACAACGAAGTAAGAAGTTCTCTATCACAACCAGGAACAACTTGGAGATCATTATGACCGACATAAATAAGGAAAACCCTGTCGACCGCCACGTCGATGATAGTCCTGAAAAAGAAGGCA